>SKMI01000101.1 GCA_007121115.1 Paracoccaceae bacterium
GCGCTGCTGCCGGTGGGGCTGGGCGGTCTGGGGGGCCAGTTCAACCAGGTCTACAACGACACGTTCGAGCGGATCATCCTGGCCAGGCAACCCATCCGCGCGGTGCTGGACGATCAGGCCGAGGCGCTGCGGCGGATTCTCGAGGAAGCCGACGCGCCGTGCTGGGCACCGGATGCGCCGTCCGAAGGCGCCTGCCCCGTGAACTGAAGCCTTGAACTGACGCAGTGAACTGATCCCGTGAATTGAGCGCGGGGTTTCGACACGGCATGGGGGCTGCCGCCCCCGTCCGGCCCTGACGGGCCGGACTCCCCCGCGGGTATTTTCGGCAAGATGAAGTTGGAGGGGCCGGCCCGGCCTGCCCCGGAGAGGAGTCCGCAATGGCACGCGCCCTGCCCTATCTGCTGCTGCTGCCGGCATCGCTGTTCCTGCTGGTGTTCTTCTTCTATCCGTTCGGGCTGGTGGTGGTGGAAAGCATGACCCGGGGCGGGGAATGGACCACCGAGAATTTCACCCGCATGACCGGGCACTGGAAGTTCTCGACCGCGTTCTGGAACACGATCTGGCTGACGGCGATCGTGGTGCCGGTGCAGTTGATCATGGCGCTGACCATGGCCTCGCTGGTGCAGAAGCTGAAGACGGGGCGGTCGGGGCTGTTGTACATCTTTGCCATTCCGCTGGGGATTTCCGATCTGGCCGCAGGGCTGGTCTGGCTCGCGATCTTCGAGCAGTCGGGGTTCCTGAACTCGATACTGCATGCCTTCGGGATCATCGACCGGCCGCAGCTGTTCCTGGGCTATCAGAGCCTGTGGGTGATCTTCCTTGCGGTCGTCCTGGCCGAAATCTGGCGCGCGACGGCGATCATGATGGTGATCATCGTCGCGGGCATGGGGCTGATTCCGAAGGAATATAACGAGGCCGCCGAGGTCTTCGGCGCCTCGCGCTGGCAGCGGTTCACCAAGGTCACCTTGCCGCTGTTGCGCCCCAGTCTGCAGACGGCGCTGATCCTGCGCATCCTGATGGCGTTCGAGGTCTTTGCCGTGGTGGTGGCGCTGGGTGGCACCACGCTGCCGGTGCTTATGGGCGAGACGTTTCAGTGGCAGTTCCAGTTGCAGGATCGCGGGGTCGCGGCGGCCTATGCGATGGTGATCCTGGGCCTGTCGGTGGCGTTTTCGCTGGTGGTCTTGCGGCTGCTGCATGTGCCGAAAGGAGCGCGGATATGACGGCTGAAGCAAGCGATGTCCCCGTGGCCGCCACGCCGCAGGTGGCCGTGAATCGGGCCGGGCGGTTCCTGTTCTGGGCGGGGATCGGGCTCCTGGTGCTATGGGTGCTGGTGCCGATCTGGTTCCTGTTCGTCAACGCGCTTTCGGCGCCTGCGGAGGTGACGGGATTCCCCAAGCGCTTCTGGCCCAGTTTCGATCTCGCCTCGGTCCAGTTCTTCTGGAATTTCCAGGGGGTGACAGCGGCACTTTGGAATTCGGTCAAGGTGGCGGTGCTGACCATGATCCTGGCCATCGGCATGGGGGCGCCCGCGGGCTATGCGCTGTCGCGCTTCGACTTTCCGGGCAAGGAATTCTTTCGCGTCCTCGTCATCATGACCCGTGCCTTCCCGCTGCCGCTGCTGGCCCTGCCGCTGGCGGTGATGTTCATCCGCACGGGGCTGGATGACACGGTACTGGGGCTGGCGCTGGTCCATGCCATGCTGGCGCTGCCGTTTGCGGTGCTGATCACCTTCTCGCTGTTTTCGGGCATCCCGGTGGAACTGGAAGAGGCCGCCTGGACGCTGGGCTGCACACGGTTGCAGGCGTTTACCAAGGTGGTGCTGCCGCTGGCGCTGCCCGGCATCATGGCGAGCGCGGTCTTTGCTTTCGTGATCTCGTGGAACGAGGTGTTCGCGGCGGCCGTGCTGACCATCGAGAACCGCACGCTGACCGCCTTCCTGCTGCAATCGCTCAATGTCTCGCCCCTGCCGCTGAAATTCGCCGGGGGCGCGGCACTGGTGCTCCCGGCGCTGATCTTCATCTTTGCGGTGCGCAAGTATCTGTTCGCGATGTGGGGCATTGCCAACCGCTGAGCCAACCGCTGATTAGGGAGGGGCCGCATGGCCGAGATCGTCATCAAGGGGGTCGCCAAGCAGTTCGGCGCGTTCACGGCTCTGCATTCGGTGGACCTGACCATACATGATCAGGAATTCATGGTGCTGCTGGGCGCCTCGGGCTGCGGCAAGACGACGCTTCTGCGCATCATCGCCGGGCTGGAAACGCCGAGCCAGGGCGAGGTCTGGATCGGCGGGCGGCGGGTGGATCACCTGCCGCCCCGGGCGCGCGGGATCGCCATGGTGTTCCAGAATTACGCCGTCTTTCCGCATCTGACGGTGTTCGAGAATATTGCCTTCGGCCTGCGCATGGCCAAGCTGCCGCAGGCCGAGGTGACGCGGCGGGTCACGCGGACGGCGGAATTGATGCATATCGAACAGTTGCTCAAGCGCTACTCGGGCGAGCTTTCGGGCGGGCAGCGCCAGCGGGTCGCCGTGGCCCGCGCGCTGGCGATGGAGCCCGATGTGATCCTGATGGACGAGCCGTTGTCGAACCTGGACGCGCTTTTGCGACTGGAGATGCGGGCCGAGTTGAAGGGGGTGCTGGCGGCATCGAAGACCACCACCATCTACGTCACCCATGACCAGGTCGAGGCGATGTCGCTCGCCGACCGGATCAGCGTGATGAACGGCGGGTTCATCGTGCAGGCGGACAAGCCCACGCAGGTCTATCGCAACCCCGCCGCGCGCTTCGTGGGCAGCTTCATCGGCAACCCGCCGATGAATTTCCTGCCCGCAAAGCGCGGCGAGAACGGGCGGTGGCACGTTGCCGGGAAGGATTTCGACGGCCCGGACGTGGCCGCCGCCGAATTCGCCATCCGCCCCGAGGACATGCACCCCGCCAAGGCCGGGCTGGAGGCCGAGGTGCGCGTGGTCGAACCGCTGGGGCCCCATACGCTGGTCACCGCACAGGTGGCGGGCCAGCCCTTCCGCGCGGTGCTGGAAAGCGACCGCGCGATCAGCCCCGGCGAGGTGATCACCCTCGCCCCCATCCCCGACCGCATCCGCTGGTTCGACCCCGAAACACAAGAGGCCATCGCATGAGTGACGCGCTGCGCTCTGCCGCCATCGAGATCCTGAAGGTCAACGACCGTGGCAGCTACACCGTGCCCACCAAGGGGCTTTACCCGTTCCAGTGGAACTGGGATTCGTGCCTGACCGCGCTAGGCCAGCGCCATTTCGACCCGGCCCGCGCGCTGACCGAGATCGAGACGCTTTTCGCCCACCAGTGGCCCTGCGGGATGGTGCCGCACATCATCTTTCACGCGCAAGATGACGGCTATTTCCCCGGGCCCGAGGTCTGGGGCTGCAACCGTCCCGTGCCCACCAGCGGGATCACCCAGCCACCCGTGGCGGGGTTCGCCCTGCGCCGCCTGCTGGACGCCGCACCGGACCTGCAGGACCGCGCGCGCCCGCTGCTGGCGCGGATCACCGCCTGGCACCGCTGGTTCCATGCGACGCGCGACCCTCAGGGCAGCGGGCTGGTGGCGATCATCCACCCCTGGGAATCCGGGCGCGACAATTCGGTGGACTGGGACGCGCCTTTCGATCGGGTGCCCAGCGACGGGGTCGCCCCCTACACGCGGCGCGACACGCAGCACGCGGACGCCGCGCATCGACCGACCAAGGATCAGTATGACCGCTACATCTGGCTGGTCGAACGCTTCCGGGGTCTGGGATGGGCGACGGAGCGGCTGCACTATACATCGCCTTTCCAGGTGGTGGACCCGGGGTTCAACTCCATCCTGATCCGGTCCTGCGCCGATCTGGCCGATCTGGCCGTGGTCATGGGCGAAGACGCCCAGGCGGCCGAGAACCGCGCGCTGGCGGCAAAGGGGCTGGCCGCCCTGCCCGCGCTCTGGTCGGACGCGCATGGACAATACCTGTGCCTTGACCGGGTGGCGGGGCGGCTGATCGACAATCCGTCCTCGGGCGGGTTGCTGGCGGCCTTTGCGCCGATCCCGCCGGACCGTGCCGCCCGCATCGCGGCCAGCATCGAAGCACATGGCACGCGGTTCCGGGTGGCCAGTCAGGCGCCCGGAACGCCGGGATTCGATGCCAAGCGCTACTGGCGCGGGCCGGTCTGGCTGGTGGTCAACTACATGATCGCCGACGGGCTGGAGCGCGCCGGGCAGGCCGAGGCGGCTGCCGCGATCCGCGCCTCCAGCCTGCGGCTGATCACCGAAAGCGGCTTCGCCGAATATTATGATCCGCTGACCGGCGAAGGGCTGGGCGGCGGGCAATTCACCTGGACCGCCGCCATGGTGCTGGAATTCCTGTCGATGCAGCGGAGCCCGGCCCCCGCGCGTTGACCCACCCGCAGACGCCGCCAGTGCGCCGCCAGCGCTCCGGCGGGCCGCGGCGGCGCGCGCCGGGTGCCGCGCAGACTTCCCCCGCCCGCGAATCCGCGCTAGGAGGCAAGCCCACCCCACACCGGACCCCAAACCGGACCCCTGCCATGAAGCCCCAGACAGCCATGAACAAAGACTGGTTCGCCACTGCCCGCACCCTGTCCGAAGCGCTGCCCTATCTGCAGCGCTACACCGGCGCCATCGTCGTCATCAAGTTCGGCGGCCACGCCATGGGCAACGCCACCGAAATGGCCAGCTTCGCCCGCGACGTGGTGCTGATGCGACAGGTCGGCGTGAACCCGGTGATCGTCCACGGTGGCGGGCCGATGATCAACGACCTGCTGAAACGGCTGGGGGTCGAGTCCAGCTTCGTGCGCGGCAAGCGGGTGACCGATGCGGCGACCATGGACGTGGTGGAAATGGTGCTCTCGGGGCTGGTCAACAAGCGGATCGTGCAGGCGATCAACGATGAAGGCGGCCGCGCCGTGGGGCTTTCGGGCAAGGACGCGCGGCTGATCGGTTGCGTCCCCGATGACCCGGACCTGGGTTTTGTCGGCCGCCCCGAGGCGGTGGACCCGACCGTCCTGCACCACCTGTTCGACGGCGGCTTCATCCCGGTGATCGCACCCCTTGGCGCGGACGAAGCCGGGCAGAGCTACAACATCAACGGCGACACCGCCGCCGGCGCCATCGCCGCTGCGCTGAACGCCGACCGGCTGCTGCTGCTGACCGATGTGGCGGGCGTGAAGGACGAAGGCGGCGCGGTGATCACCCAGTTGTCCCCCGAGGAGGTGACGGACATGACCGCGCGCGGCATCATCGCCGGCGGCATGATCCCCAAGACCGAAACCGCGCTGGCCGCGCTGGAGGGTGGCGTGCGCGCGGTGGTGATCCTGGACGGGCGGGCACCCAATGCCTGCCTGCTGGAGCTTTTCACCGACCATGGCGCAGGCAGCCTGATCCGCGCGACCCCGCCCCGGATCACCCCGCACGATGCCGACGCTTGAAGCAGTCGCCGAGGCCGCTGCCCCGCACCAACTCGCGGTGATGGGCGCGCTGCACGTCGGCCCCGAGGACGGCTTGCCCGAGGACTTCGGGACCCTCGCGCTGCTGGGCCCGCTGGAGCCCGGTTTCTGGCCGCACGTCACCGCCACGCCCGAATTCACCGACGGCGGCCCCGACCCGCTGGACCGCTGGTCACGGCGGGTGATCGGGCGGCTGGCCTGCACCCTTGGCGGCAAGGCGCGGTTTCCGTTTGGGGGGCCGCCCTATGCGCCCTTCATCGGCTGGGCGCTGCGGTCCGGGCGGGCCTGGGTCTCGCCGGTGGGGCTCCTGGTGCATGACGCGGCGGGGCTGATGGTGTCCTATCGCGGGGCGGTCGCGCTGCGCGGGCGGCTGGATCTGCCCCCCGCCCCGACAAAGCCCTGCGAAAGATGCGCGGAGAAACCATGCCTCACCGCCTGCCCGGTGGGGGCGCTGGGGCCCTCGGGTGCCTATGATCTGAGCGCTTGTCACGGGTTTCTGGACACTTCGCCGGGCACGGACTGCCTGACGCGCGGCTGCGCGGTGCGCCGCGCTTGCCCGGTATCAGTGCGGTATGGCAGACTGCCCGCGCAATCCGCCCACCACATGAGGCAATTTCACCCGTGACCCTGCGCCTGATCCTGACCCGCCATGCGAAATCCGACTGGAATGATCCGCTTGCCTCTGACCATGCGCGGGTGCTGAACCCGCGCGGGCGCCGCGCCGCACCCCTGATCGGGCAATGGCTGGCCGGGAACGGGCATCTGCCCGCGCTGGCGCTGGTCTCGGACGCCGCGCGCACGCGCGAGACATGGGAGCTTCTGTCCGCCGAACTGCCCACGCCGGTGCCCGTGCGCTACCTGAGCGCGCTTTATGCAGCTTCCCCGCAGACGATCCTGCGCGCTCTGGCCACGGCCGAGGAAAGTGCGGTCATGGTGATCGCGCACAACCCCGGCATCGGCGCGCTGGCCGCGGCGCTGGCTGTACGCCCGCCCGCGCATCCCGGGTTCCTGCGCTATCCCACCTGCGCGACCGTGGTGCTGGAATTCGACGCCGCCGAATGGGCGCAGGTGCGCCCGCGGTCGGGGCAGGTCGTCGATTTCGTGGTGCCGCGCGATCTGGAGGCGGTGGCCTCGGCCTGACCCTTCGCCCAATGGCTGGCGGGGGACGGGGGAGCGCCCGCGGGCCGCAAGCCGTGCGCCCCGCGGGCGCGCCCGACGCTGGGCATCGGGCAGGGCTGGACCCGATCCCAATCAGCCTGCGCCTTGACTTCATCTTGCCCCGAATACCCTCGCCGAAGGCGGCGCGCCGTCAGGCGCGCTTCTGCGCAATGAAGGGCACATGCTATCTGGTCGGCGCGCTATTCGGGCAGATGCCCGACCTCGCGCAGGAAGCCGGTCAGCAGGTCCGCGTAGGCCTGGGGGTCCTCCACGCAGGGCAGGTGTCCGGTGCCGCGCAGCAGTTCGAACCGCGCGCCGGGAATCAGGGCCATCGTCTCGCGCATCAGGTCGGGCGGGGTGGAGCCGTCATGGTCGCCGCCGATCCCCAGCGCGGGCAGGCGCAGCGACGCGGTTGTGGTGTAGAAATCCGTCCCCCCGATGGCCGCGCCGCAGCCCGCATACCCTTCGGCCGGGGTGCGGGTGAGCATGTGCCGCCAGGCGCTCAGTTCAGGCGTCGCGCGGAAGCGGGGCGAGAACCAGCGCTCCAGCGTGGCGTCCGCCAGCGCCTCCACCCCGCCTTGCCGCACCGCCGCGACCCTGTCCTGCCACATCTCCGCCGTGCCGATCTTGGCGGCCGTGTTTGACAGCACCAGCGCGCGGATCATGTCCAGCCGCTTGACCGCCAGCCCCTGCGCCACCATCCCGCCGATGGACAGGCCCACGAAGACGCAGTCGCGGACGTCGAGGTGATCCAGCAGCCGTTCGGTATCGCGCACCAATTGCCCCGTGGTGTAGGGCGCAGACGGGCAGTCCGAGAGCCCGTGCCCGCGCCGGTCATAGCGAATCAGCCGCAGCGATTGCGGCATGAGCGGGATCAGCTTGTCCCAGAGCCGCAGGTCGGTGCCCAGCGAGTTCGAGAACACCACCGGCGGGCCGTCCGGTGCCCCGTCGATCCGGTAGTGCAGGCGGATGTCGCCCAGATCGGCGATGTCCATGTCAGTCCCCTTCCTCCAGCGCGCGGGTGAACACCGCGCGGTCCACGTTCCCGCCCGAGGCGATGACGATCACCGCGTCCCCCGCCACCGACTGGGGCTGGAACAGCGCCGCCGCCAGCGCCACCGCGCCACCCGGTTCCAGCACCAGTTTCAGATGCGCGAAGGACGCGGCCATGGCGCGTAGCGTGTCCCGGTCCGGCACCACCAGCCCCGGCCCGCACAGCCGTTGCAGCACCGGAAAGGTCAGTTGCCCCGGCGTGGGCGTCAGGATCGCATCGCACAGCCCGGTGCGGGCGGTGTTTTCCAGCCGCGTCCCGGCGGTGAGCGAGCGGGCGGTGTCGTCGAAGCCCTCGGGCTCCACCGGGCGGACGCGCAGGTCGGGGGCGGCAGCCTCCAGCGCCAGCGCAAGGCCCGCCGTCAAACCGCCCCCGCCGCAGCAGACAAGCACATCGGCGTCGCGTACTCCTTCCCCGCTCGCCTGAACGGCCAGTTCCAGCCCCACGCTGGCCTGCCCGGCGATCACCTGCGGGTCGTCGAAGGGGCGGATCAGGGTCAGCCCGCGCTCGGCGATGAGCCTGGCGCCGATCTCTTCGCGCGACGCGGCGCGGTCATGTAGCACCAGTTCCGCGCCCAGCGCGCGGGTGGCGTCGATCTTGGCGCGCGGCGCGTCCGAGGGCATGACGATCACCGCCGCCACCCCGTGCATCCGTGCCGCCAGCGCGACCCCCTGCGCATGGTTGCCCGAAGACCAGGCCAGCACGCCCCGCGCGCGCTCTGCTTCTGACAGCGCCGAGACGGCGGCGAACCCGCCCCGGAACTTGAAGCTGCCGGTGTGTTGCAGGCACTCGGCCTTGACCAGCACGCGCCGCCCGGCGATCCGGTCCAGCGCGGGCGCGGACAGCAGCGGCGTGCGGCGCACCACCGGGGCCAGCCGTTCGGCGGTGGCGGCGATCAGGGCGGCATCCGGAGCGGTCATGGCGGGGGCGCTCACAGGCAGTTGCCCAGCCATTCGTGGATCGCGCGCAGCGATTCGGGCTCGTCCAGAAACGGCACATGGCCCCGGTCGGGCACCTCGGCAAAGACCATGTCGGGGCGGCGGGCGCACATGGCCTCGGCCGTCTCGGTCGACAGCAGGCTGGAATTCGCGCCCCGGATCAGCCCCATGGGCAGCTCCGCGCAGGCGTCGAACATGGGCCACAGGTCCCCGGTGCCGCCTGTCATCGCCGCCATGAAGGCATCGCGCAGGGCCGGGTCATAGGTCAGCTCCAGCCCCTGATCGGTCTCGATGAACCGGCGGCGGGCTTCCTGATACCAGCGCTCGGGCGGGACGCCTACGAATTCGTCCATGGTGTGTTGCAGGCCCACTGCGGCGGCGGCATGGGTGCGCGCAGCGGGCGTGCGGCCGATGTAATGGGCGATCCGGTCCAGCGCGAAAGGTTCGATATCGGGGCCGACATCGTTCAGGCACAGTCCGCGCAACCGCTCGGGCGCGGTCGCGCCCAGATACATGCCGATGATCCCCCCGCGCGAGGTGCCCAGCAGCGCCGCCCGCTCCACCCCCAGATGATCCAGCAGCGCCAGCGCGTCCGCGGCCTCGGTCGGGACGGTGTAGGTGTCGGCGCCGGTCCAGTCGGATTTGCCCCGCCCGCGATAATCCATGCGGATCATGCGCAGGGGCGGCAGGTGGGGGGCAAGGTAGTCGAAATCCCGCCCGTCCCGCGTCAGCCCGGCCAGGCACAGAAGCGCCACCCCGTGGCCTTCGTCGGTGTAATGGAGGCGCGCGCCATCAGGGGCGGTGAACTGCGGCATGGGTCAGAGGCTCCGGACAAGGTCAGGCAGGGGGGACAGGTCGGGCAGCACATGCGCGGGCGCGGCGTGCAGCCGGTCCAAGGGCGCGTCCCGGCGGTTGAGCCAGATCGCGGTCAGCCCGAACCCGGCGGCCGCGCAGGCATCCCAACCATTGGCCGAGACAAAGGCGACCTGCGCAGGCGGCAGCGACAGGTGGCGTTCGATCAGTGCATAGACGCGCGGGTCGGGTTTGAAGACGCCGACCTCCTCGACCGAGAGCACAGCCTCGAAGGCCCCGTCCAGCCCCGCCGAGGCCACGGCGCGGTCCAGCATGTCCGGGCTGCCGTTCGACAGGATCGCGCAGCGCAGGCCCGCGTCGCGCAGGGTCGACAGGGTGGCCGCGACCTCCGGGTAGGCGGGCAGGTCCCGGTAGAGCGCCAGCAACCGGTCGCGCAGGGCAGGCGCGCCCTGCAGCCCCACGGCCTCCAGCGCCCAGTCCAACCCGTCCGCCGTGACCTGCCAGAAATCCGTGTGTGCCCCGGTGCAGGCCCGGATCCAGGTGTATTCCAGCTGCTTGCGGCGCCAGTCCTCGGCGATCCGGGGCCATTGGTCGGCCCAGGCCGCGGCATCCTCGGCGGCGCCCGGCTCACCCCCCGACTCTGCGGCGGCGATCCGCGCCGCGCCCGCGACATCGAACAACGTGCCATAGGCATCGAAGACACAGGCCCTGACAGACATTGCAAAGCTCCTTTTCGCGGCACAGTTGCACAGGGCCGGGCGAAGGAAAAGGGCACGCGCCCCGGCATCCTGGCTCAGGTTTGTGCCTGCGCACGATTTCTGTATAATGACGGCTTTACCCGGAGTACCCGCGGCATGGACCGCGGCCTCTGCCAAGCCACCCCACCCAACACAAAGGACCATGCATGACCCAGGCCAAGAAGGGCGACACCGTGCGGATGCACTACAAGGGCACGCTTGATGACGGATCGGTGTTCGACAGCTCCGAAGGGCGCGAGCCGCTGGAATTCACCATCGGCGCCGGGCAGATCATTCCCGGGCTGGAGCAGGCCGTCGAAGGCATGGGCGCGGGCGACGAAAAGACCGTGACCGTTCCCGCCGCCGAAGCCTATGGCGACTACCAGGAGCAGGCGCGTCAGGGCATTCCGCGCGACCAGATCCCCGAGAACATCCCGCTGGAAATCGGTGGGCGGCTTCAGGTACAGACCCCGGAAGGGCGCGCGGTGCCCGTCACCGTGACCGAAATCAGCGATGAGGTGGTGGTGCTGGATGCCAACCACCCGCTGGCCGGCAAGGACCTGACCTTCGCGGTCGAGATCGTCGACGTCGAATGAGTCCTCGGCGGGGCCGTCCTTGACCCGGATCAAGGCGCGCGCGCCCCACGCGTTGCATCATGGGCCATCACAGGAGGTGGCCCATGAAAACTGACGCAGAACGCCGCACCCAGCTTGAGGCCCGCCGGGCCGAACTGACCCACCGCATGCAAGCGGTCGAGAGCGAGTTGGAAAGCCACAACACCCGCGACTGGGAGGATGGCGCCATCGAGCGCGAACAGGACGAGGTGCTCGAAGGCATGGGCCTGTCGGCGCAGGCTGAAATGGTGCGGATCGATGCGGCGCTCGAACGGATCGAAAGCGGGGAGTACGGGTCTTGTACCGTCTGCGGCGCCCGCATCAGCGAGGAACGGCTGGACCTTCTGCCCTTCACCCCCTTCTGCCGTAACTGCGCGCACTGACCCTGGCACCCCGGTCAGGTTTCCACCTACAGGTTGGCCGCAGGATCGCCCCCGCGCAGGGTCGGACCTGCGCGGGATGTGAGCAGCACTCACAGCGCCCAGGCATAGCTTGAATCCAGATCGCCCTGCAGCACGGCGACAAAGCTCAGCGTATCGGCTGACAGCGTGCCGAAGCCCTGCGCCTCGGCCGCCACCGGGCCATTGCGATCGGCGGGCTGCGCGGCCAGATCGCCGGGCAGGAACAGCGGGTCGGGCACGGGGACCAGCCCCACCGCCATGCGCAACACCTCCAATGCGTCCATCACATCGATCCGCCCGTCGCCGTTGACATCGGCGGCCACGAAATCTGCCATGGTGAATCCGCCGTCGGTCGAAAAGGATGGCGCCAGCCCCACCGCCATGCGCAACACCTCCAGCGCATCGAAGACGTTGACCGGCCGCGATGGTCCATTGGCGGTCACCGGGCGGTCGAAGTCCAGCGCCACCGACGCCTCGGTGTCGAGGTGGAACAACCCGTCGGCACCGGTGCTGGTCTGGGCCAGGGTCGCACCTTTCTCCGGGTCGCGCGCCGTCACCGAAACGCCTTCGACACCGGCGCCTGTGCGCAGCACCACCTGCCCCGAAATCCCGTTCGGGGATGGCGGAATTGGCGGCGGTGTGGGGTCAGGGTCAGGGTCAGGCTCAGGATCTGGCTCGGGCTCCGGCTCGGGTTCGGGTTCCGGCTCGGGGTCCGGCTCGGGCTCGGGTTCGGGCTCCGGCGGTGGTGGCGGAGGGGGCGCGGGCGGTTCCGGCGCGGGCGGCGGGTCGGGCAATGTCTGGGCTGCGAACATCAACCGGTCGGGCGCCTGCAATCCGTTGGGGAACAGGTCATCCACCCCCAACGGTGCCCCGTTGGCCGAAGCGATCTGCACCACCGCATCGCGATAACTCACCACCGCTCCGGACTGGGTCGGCGTTACCGCCAGTTGCGCCACATCGCGCAGCATCGGCCAGGCCGACAGGTCCAGCCGGTCGGCAGCAGGCTTGAAATCGGTGATCTGCACCGTACCGGTCGCCGCGTGCAGAACGAAGGTGTTGACACCTCCGCCACCGGTCATCACCGCATCGCCGGACGGGGCCGCGAGGATATCATTGCCACCGCCGCCCGACAGCGCGGTGCCCGAGGCCTGCGCGATGATGATGTCATGCCCCGACCCGCCCGTCAGCGGTGCGGTGCTGTTGGCCGCCCCCATGACCAACCCGCCCAGCCCCGCAAGCGGCAGGGTGAAGGTGGTCAGCCCCGCATCCACCTGCGAGCCTGCCATGACCATCAGCGTGTCCTCCACCACCGTCGCTGCCAGCGCGGTGACATTGCGCAGGCCCGTGTCCGGCCCGTCGGCGATGGTCTGCAGCCAGACCAGACGCCCATCGGGCAGCAGCGCAAACAGCGTCAGCCCGTGGTCACCCCCGCCCGCGACGACAAAGGCATGATCGCCCGCCACCGCATGGGCCACCGCCTGCACATTGGCGAAACGCGTGGCGCCGGTGTCGATCACATGCTCGCTCAGATGCAACCCGCCCGCGGCATCCACCCGCAGCACGCTGAGCGAATGCGTGCCCGCGGCGGCGACCACGGCCCAGGTCTGGCCATGGGCTTCGATCACCTCCAGGGCCGTGGGCGCCTGCACCCACAGCCCTTCATCCGCGCCGAAACGCTGGCCCAGGCTCAGCGCGCCCGAGGGTTCGGTGCGATAGCTGTAAAGCGCGCCCTCCAGCCCGCCCAGGGCCAGCCAGCCGCCGGGCACCGGGGCAAAACCCACCGTGGCGTCCGACCAAGCGCCCGGCGCCACACCGGCCACGGCACCGTCGCCCAGCAGCGCGGGCGCGGTGAACCCCGCTTCGGCGCCGTTCAGGGCAAGCGCTGCGGCATCGTCCAGATCGACCCAGCGGCGGCCGCCGATCTCGCCGTCATCGCGCAGGCGGTAGGCGCCGATGGCATCGTTCATCACGGTCACCGCGGCCTGGATGAAATTGTCCATGGAATGGATGACCACGTTCGGCGCGGCGTTGCGGTCGATCCCGGGATGAAAGAAGCGGCTGTCGATCAGGTTCAGCCCGTCCGGGCCGATCCCGTAGCTGACAATCCCGCCCGAGGTCCCGGTGCTGGTCAGCGCATAGCGGCCCTGCGCGGTTTCCCACAGCACGATATCGCGAATGCCGATGTCCAGCGCCGCCTCGCCCATTTCGAAGCGGCCTTGAAGCTGCAGCCACATGCCCCACCCGATACGCAACTCGACCCACGGCGCAGGCTCGCGGGGCGTGCCGTCACGTCAGCGGTGCAATGGCGGCGGGGGTGTGGCGAATGCGGCAGGTTTGACGCGCATTCTATGTGTATCCGCAGGCGCTGCGCGGGCACGGGGGTCCCACGGCAGCTTTTCGCTATCGGATGGGAAACACCATGCTGTCCTTGACCGTGCCATAGGCGAAGCTGGTGTCGATCGACCCGATCCCGCCGACGCGTTGCAGTCGCGCGCGGATGAAATGCTCGTAATCTTCCAGCGAAGCGACGACGACCCGCAACTGGTAATCGGTCTGGCCGGTCATCACGTGGCATTCCAGCACCTCCTCCATCCCGCCCACGGCGCGTTCGAAGGTCTGGACCGTGGCCTCGTCATGGCGTTCCAGCCGGATACGCACAAAGGCCGTGATCGCCAGCCCATAGGCCCGGCTGTCCACCCGCGCCGCATAGCCGCGAATGACGCCGCGCCGCTCCAGATTGCGGACCCGGCGCAGGCAGGGCGAGGGCGAAAGGTTCACCGCTGCGGCCAGATCCTGATTCGACATGCGCCCGTCCCGTTGCAGGGCGCGGATGATCTGGCGGTCCTTGTCATCCATCTTCAGGCCTCCGGTTGGCATGATCTGCCAAAAATTAGCCTGATTACGCACTGGATAGCAATTTCAGCGGTGACATGATGCGCTATCCTGCCACAAACAGGAGAGATATCATGCACCGCACCGAAGGTTTCGCCACCCGCGCCATTCATCTGGGCCACGATCCCATGGACCACGAGGGCGCGCTGACCCCGCCCCTGCACCTGACCTCGACCTTCGCTTTCGACAGCGCCGAGGCCGGGGGCGAGATGTTCGCGGGCGCGCGCGGCGGGCATGTCTATTCGCGCATCTCCAACCCCACGCTGGACCTGTTGGAGCGGCGCATCGCCTCGCTGGA
>SKMI01000111.1 GCA_007121115.1 Paracoccaceae bacterium
CGTCATCGCCTTCCCGCGCGAGGCCGGGGACAAGTATATTGGCTTTCGCGCGGCCACCGGCGCCGATTGCGTGGCGCTGGACAATTCCGTGGCCCCTGAATGGGCGGCCGAGCATGTGCAGAAAGACGGATGCGTCCAAGGCAATCTGGCATCCAGCCACATGGTCACCGGCGGGCAGGCGCTGGTCGATGACACGCTGCGCATCTGTCAGGCGTTTTCGAACGGGCCGCATATCTTCAACCTGGGCCACGGCATCACACCGGACGCCGACCCCGAGAACGTGGCGCGCATGATCGAGACCGTGCGCGGGTTCAAGCGGGCGTGAGCCTGCGCGGCTCCGCACGGGCTTGAGGCCCGCGCCCCGCCCCTGTAGCCTATGCGCAGCCAACGGGGGCAGTATGGCGCAGAAACAGGGCAGCACCGGACGCATGCGCGCCGCACTCGCCGGCACGCTGATGGCCGCGCCACTGGCCATGCCCGCCCCGACCGCGGCGCATCCGCATATCTGGGTCGATGCCGGGCTGGAGGTCTATTTCGACGATCAGGGCCGTCTGGCCGCGCTGCGCATCACCTGGGTCTATGACGAATTCTTCTCGATGCTGATGCTCAGCGACCTGGAGCTGGACTCGGGCTTCTCGGGCGAGCTTACGCCTGAGGATCACGAAGCGCTCCAGGGCTTCGACATGAACTGGATCGAGGGCTATCACGGCGATGTCTTCGTCACCCTGGACGGCGAAGCGCTGGACCTGACCGGGCCGCTGGAATGGACCTCGGAACTGATCGACGACCAGCTTGTCTCCACCCATCTGCGCGCGCTGGAGGAGCGGGTGACGCTGGATGGTGCGGAGCTGCGGATCGAGGTCTATGACCCGACCTATTACACCAGCTACCGGATCGTCGGCACGCCGACCGTGCAGGGCCGCGCGGACTGCCGGGTGCGGATATTCGAGCCCGACTGGGACGCGGCGGATGCGCAACTCCAGGCCGCGCTGGACGAGATGCTTGGCGACGGCATGGACGAATTCGAGATCGAGGCCGACTTTCCGGCGGTGGGACGGCTCTTTGCCGATGAAGCGAGGATCACATGCGCCGGATCGTCCTGACCCTCGCGCTGGTTGTGGTGGCAATGCTGGCGGCCTTCTGGGCCGCGGGCGGGCTGGACATGGTGCAGGCCCGCGCGCTGGAGGCGCAGCGGGAGTTCCAGAACGCGCTGGCCCGCGCGTTGCGGGCGCTCCACGGGGGCGCGCCGGGCGCGCTGGCGACACTCTGGGGCGTGGCTTTTGCCTATGGCTTCCTGCACGCGGTAGGGCCGGGGCACGGCAAGTTACTGCTCGGCGCCTATGGCGCGGGCACGCGGGTGCCACTGGGCCGGATGATGGGGATCGGGCTGGCGGCGAGCCTCGCGCAGGCGGGGGTCGCGATCGCGCTGGTCTATGGAGGCGTGGCGCTGTTCTCGCTCAGCCGCGCGCGGATCGAGGCCGTGTCGGATGCCTGGATGGCGCCCGTGAGCCTGATCGCCATCGCGGCGCTGGGGCTGTGGCTGGTCTGGCGCGGCGCGCGGGCACTGGCAAGGATGCCGGGGACCCCTGCGCTGGCCTCGGCAGGCGCCGTGGGCGCCGGTGCAACGGGAGGCCCGGCGCCGGTGACCGCAGTGCCCCATCACCACGCCCATCAGGCCGCGCCGGATCATGCCCATCGTGACGAGCACCACCACGGGCATCAACACCTCGCCCCCGGCGACACCTGCACCGACTGCGGCCACCGTCACCTGCCGGATTCGGGCGATGTGGCGCGTATCGGCTCGCTGCGCGAGGCGGCGCTGGTGGTCGGCGCCATCGCGCTGCGCCCCTGCACCGGGGCGCTGTTCCTGCTGATCCTGACCTGGCGCATGGGACTGGAATGGCAGGGTGTTACAGCGGCGCTTGCCATGGGGCTGGGCACCGCCGCGGTCACGGTGGCGGTGGCGGCGCTGGCGGTGATGGCCCGCGACGGCGCGCTGGTCTGGTCCGGGCGGATCGGACGGGCGGCCGCGCTGGTCCCGGTGGCCGAGGTGCTGGCCGGCGCGCTGGTGGCCGTGGTCGCGCTGATGCTGCTGGCAGGGGCCTGGCCCGGCTGATCCCCCTGCTTATCCAACGCCCCTGACCTGGCGCGGCGCATGGGCTGGTGCGCATAGCGCCCTCGGGGCGTGCGGGTGGGCGGGTGTGGCACGCCCCGAGGGCGCTTTTCGAAGGTGACGGAGTTTTCGGAGGTAACGGAGGCGGACGCACTGTTTTCCAAGGCGACAGCCTCAGCCCAGCGCAATCTCTTCCAGTTTTTCGCGCGGCAGATCGCCGGGAACGATCAGCACCGGCACCTGCAGGTCGCCCGAATTCTTCGCCAGATGCGTGACCAGCGGCCCCGGCCCGCGGCTGTCGGTGGCGGCACCCAGCACCACGATCCCGACCTCCGGGTCATCGCCGATCTGGGCCAGAAGCTGTTCCACCGGCTCGCCCTCGCGGATCACCAGTTCCGGCTCCACCCCCTGCCGATCGCGCATCCACTTGGCGTAAACCTCGAAATGCGCCTCGATCCGGTCCTGCGCCTCGGCCCGCATCACCTCGGCCACACCCATGAAATGCTGGAATTCCTCGGGCGGGATGATCGACAGGATCTGCACGCCATAGCCGGTCTTGGCCGCCCGCAGCGCGGCAAAGCGGATCGCGTTCAGGCATTCCTTGCTGTCATCCAGTACCACCAGAAACTTGCGCATTCCCCCTCCGGCAAAGCCCCAGCCAGCACATCAGTCTGGCATGAACCCGGCGTGAAGTAAATTCGCCCCCGCTCAGCCACCCCCGGCAGCAAAGACCCGCAGCAGGTCGCCTTGCGGGCGGCGCAGGAAGCGCAGCGCCGGAATGGCCGCCGCCGCGAAAGCCGCCAGCAGCGCCCAGCCCACCAGCCGCGCCCAGTCGGCCGGAAAGGGCACCAGCGGCAGCCGCCAGCCGAAGGCCTGCACGTTGATCACCGCCAGCAGCACCTGCGCCAGCAGCACCCCCACCGGCACCGCCAGCAATGCCGTCAGCCCCGCCAGCGCCAGCGTGCAGCCCAGGTCCAGCGCGCTCAGCCGCGCCCGCGTCAGCCCCAGCGCCCAAAGCGGCGCCAGTTGCACCCGCCGCAGCCCCGAGAGCGTGGCGAGGCTTGCCAGAAGCGCCAGCGCCGCCACGCTGAGGGTGAGCACGTTGAGCGCGCGCGTGACGGCAAAGGTCCGTTCGAAGATCGACAGCGACAACTCCTTGGCGCTGGCCTGATCGCTCATCAGCGCGGGCGGAATGCCGAATTCGTCCTGGATCCCCGCCAGCAGGTCGGGCACCGCATCCGGCGTCACCCGCAGAGCGTGCTGCACGCGCGGCGCGTCCGGGTAGGCGGCCAGAAACGGGTCAATCCCCAGCATCACCTGCCCGCGCGGGTTGCCATAGTCGGAATAGACCGCCACCACCTCGAACGCTCCTGCACCGGGCAGCGCCGCCTCGGCCCCCGGCCACAGGTCCGCACTGCGGGCCAGTTGTTCGTTGACCAGCACACCGTTGCCCGCCGCCAGCCGGTCCCAGGCCCCGGGCGCGGCCTCCAGCAACGGCCAGTGATTTCGGTAGCTGGCATGATCGGCGGTGCCATAGACCTGCACCGGCTGCCCGGCCACCGTGACGTCAGTGCGCCAGACCGGCAGAATCGCATCCACGCGCGGGGCCAGCCAGTCGCGCAGGGCCGCCGCCTCGGACTCGGTCCGCGCGGTGACATAGGCTTCGGCCACCAACCGCTGGTCCAGCCAGCCGATGAAGGTCGCGCGGAAGCTGCCGACCATGGTCGAGACGCCCACATTCGCCGCCAGCGCCAGCATCAGCGCCATCAGCGCCAGCGACAGGCGCGGCAATTGCTGGCGCGCGTCCGCCCAGACCCATTCGCTCAACGGCCCGCGCGCGGTGCGCCCCGCCAGCGCGATCAGCCCCGCCAGAACGGGGGGCACCGCCAGCGCGGCGGCCAGCAGGAGCGCCGCCAGCAGCGTGAACCCCGCCAGCAGCCCCTGCCCCCAAAGTGCCAGCCCCGCAGCGACAACCGCCAGCACCCCCGCCCCTGCCAGCTGCCGCCGCAGGCTGCGGGCCGAGGCGACGGCCCAGGCC
>SKMI01000021.1 GCA_007121115.1 Paracoccaceae bacterium
ACCGACGCGCAGGCGCTGGCGTGGTTCGACCTTTCGGGCATCAACCGCGCCCCGGCGCGACTGGACATGAAGAAACTCGACCATCTGACGGCGCTGCACATGAGCGCGGGCGACGACGCTGCACTGCTGCATGAAATCGAATCCTATCTGGCCGCCACCGGCCTGCCCCCCCTGACCCCGGCCCAGCGCGACGGACTCCTGCAGGCCATGCCGCTCGTGAAGGATCGCGCGAAGAACTTCGGCCAAATTCTTGAAAAAGCGCATTTCATCCTGACCGAGCGACCCATCGAAATGGAGCCGAAGGCGGCCAAGGCGCTGGACAATGTATCCCGTGGTATACTGAAGGAATTGACGCCGCACCTGCAAACTGCTACGTGGACCCGTGACGTGTTGCAGGGGATCGTGACCGCCGAGGCAGAAGCGCGTGGACTGGGGCTCGGCAAGCTCGCTCAGCCCCTGCGCGCCGCCCTTGCGGGGCGTACGGCCACCCCGAGTGTGTTCGACATGATGATCGTTCTGGGCCGCGCCGAGACGCTGGCCCGGATCGGTGACGCGACGACTGCCTGACGGACCGGGCCCAACCCTCCGCAAGGCGCAGACCGCCCGCAACGCGCATCCCGCGCGCGGGCCACAGCGAAAGGACGTGCCATGGCTGACAAACCCGCCACCGCGACACTCAGCTTTGGAGGCCGGAGCCTCGAATTGCCGATGCAATCGCCCTCGGTCGGTCCGGACGTGATCGATATCCGCAAGCTCTACGCCGAGGGCGATATCTTCACCTATGACCCCGGCTACACCTCCACGGCGTCATGCATGTCCACCATCACCTATATCGATGGCGACAGGGGCGAACTGCTGCACCGGGGCTATCCCATCGACCAGTTGGCGCAGAAGTCGCATTTCCTGGAAGTCTGCTATCTGCTGCTCTACGGCGAGTTGCCGACGGCGGGGCAACTTGAGGACTTCGAGACCCGGGTGACGCGGCACACCATGCTGCACGAGCAGATGCTCTATTTCTTCCGCGGTTTCCGCCGCGATGCGCATCCGATGGCGATCATGGTGGGTGTGGTGGGCGCCATGTCGGCCTTCTATCATGACAGCACCGACATTGCCGACCCGTGGCAGCGCGAAGTGGCGGCGATCCGCATGATCGCCAAGATGCCGACCATCGCGGCCTGGGCCTACAAGTATTCCATCGGCCAGCCATTTGTTTACCCCAAGAACAGTCTCGATTATGCGGCGAACTTCCTGAACATGTGCTTCGCCGTTCCGGCCGAGGATTATGTGGTCGATCCGATCCTCTCGAAGGCCATGGACCGGATCATGATGCTGCACGCCGATCACGAACAGAATGCCTCGACCTCCACGGTCCGGCTGGCAGGTTCGTCGGGGGCGAACCCCTTTGCCTCGATCGCCGCCGGGATCGCCTGTCTGTGGGGACCGGCGCATGGCGGCGCGAACCAGGCGTGCCTGGAAATGCTGCGCGAGATCGGCACGGTGGACCGCATCCCCGAATACATCGCCCGCGCCAAGGACAAGGACGATCCGTTCCGGCTGATGGGCTTCGGGCACCGGGTCTACAAGAACTTCGACCCGCGCGCGAAGGTTATGAAGGAAAGCGCCGACGAGGTGCTGGCGCTGCTGGGGGTCGAGGATAACGAGACGCTGAAGGTTGCCAAGGAACTGGAGCGGATCGCGCTGGAGGACGATTTCTTCGTTGAGAAGAAGCTCTATCCGAATGTGGATTTCTATTCCGGCATCATCCTGAACGCGATGGGGTTCCCGACCTCGATGTTCACGCCGATCTTCGCGCTGTCGCGCACGGTGGGCTGGATCAGCCAGTGGAAGGAAATGATCGCCGACCCGCAGCAGAAGATCGGCCGCCCGCGCCAGCTCTACACCGGCGCCGGACGGCGCGACTATATCGAGGTCGAGGACCGCTGAGCCGCCGCGCGCCCGGGAGTGCAGGCGGGACGGTGCCGCTGCGGTCCGAGCGGGCGGTGAGGACGCGCAAGACTCTGAAACGAAGCGCCTTCGGATAGGGGAGCACTCCCGCCCGTCGACGGACCCCTGGCGGGGCCCGCGCCGGTTGGGCCGGGCAGCACGCTGACGCGCGCTGCGGGTGGCCGCTGGTGGTGAGGGGCGGCGCCCTGACGGTCAGCGCTCGGGCAGCTCTTCGGGAGGCAGGTCGACCGTGGGCAGCCAGGGCTTGATGTCCAGCAGCGGCGTGCCATCTACGGCGTCGATGGCATCGATGCCCACGACGCCTGCGTCCGAATCAAGCGAAACACAGCGCACCACGGCGAGGGCAACCGGGTTGGGGCGCGCAGGCGAGCGCAGTGCAAAGGTCCCTGCGGGCGCGTCGCGGTGGCGGGGATGCTGGCGGATCAGGTCGCGCGGCGCGCGGTCCATCCAGTAGAGCAGCACCAGCGCGTCGCCGGGCGACAGCCCCTCCAGCCCGGCGCGAAACGGTGCCGCCAGTTCCAGCCGCGCATTGCCACCGCCGCGTTTGCGGGCCTGGCGCAGGTTCTTGGGGCAGTCGTCCAGCCGCCAGGCGCTGCGGACCCGGCCGATGAAGGCGAGCGTGGCATCCGCGCCCAAGACCTCGGTCAGACGCGACTCGCCCGGGCGCGGGGCGAAACGGTCACGCATGCCAACGCCCTCCCACACGCAGGCGCACGCCGGGGAGATCGGCAAGGGTGACCTTGCTGCCCCGGCAACACGCGGCAAGCGCCCGCGAAGGGCGACGGTTGGGTGGGTGGGGCGCCCCTCGCGGGCGCTTGCCGCAGTCACGCAAGGGCGCAACCATGCTCAGTTGCTCTCCACACCGTTGCCTGCCCCATTGCCGCCAACCACCACGAAGACCAGCGCCTCGGGGTCATAGAGCCGCGCGGCCATGGCGTTCAGCTCCTCCAATGTCAAAGCGTCGATCATGTCATTGCGCACATTCACGTAGTCGATATCGAAGCCCTGAAACTGCATCGACGCCATGATCGAGGCGATCGAGCCATTGCCGTCAAACCGCAGCGGATAGGCCCCGGTCAGATAGGTGCGCACGCGCTCGGCCTCTTCCTCGGTGATCCCGTCCTCGGCGATGGCGCGCCATTCCTCGCGCAGGATCTCCATGATCTGCGGGACGTGCTGCGGATCGGTGGACACCCGCCCCTGATAGCTTTCGCCCAGCGCGCCGCTGCTCAGAAAGCTGCCGACGCCATAGGTCAGCCCGCGTTCCTCGCGCAGGGACCGCATCAACCGGGTGCCGAAGCGCCCGCCGCCGAAGACCTCGTTCACCACGAAAGCGGCCAGGAAATCCGGGTCCTCGCGTTCGATCCCGGCGTGGCCGAAAGCGATCACGGTCTGCGGGCCGTCGAAATCCACCGCGTGCACCGCCGGTTCGGCCAGGAAGTCGGTGCGCTCGGGCAGCGGCACCTCCGCCTCGGGCAGATCGGCCAGCAGGTGATCGATCAGGGTGGCCAGTTCTTCGGGCGCGATATCCCCCGCCGCACCGATGTAGACGCGGTCGCGGGTGATGGCCGCGCGATGCGCCTGGCGCAGGGCGTCAACGTCCAACGCCGCCACCGTCTCGGGCGTGCCGTCCGGGTTGCGGCCGTAGGCGTGATCGCCAAACGCAAGCCGCGCGAATTCACGGCCCGCGATCGCATTGGGGTTCACCGCATCGCGGCGCAAGCTGGAGATCACCTGCCGCCGCACCCGCTCCACCGCGTCCGCCTCAAACCGCGGCTCATGCAGCGCCAACCGGATCAGGTCCACCGCCTCGTCACGGTTTTCGGTCAGGAACCGGGCCGAGACCGTCACCGCATCGCGGCCCGAGGAAAAGCTGATCCGCGCCGCCAGCGACTCGCGCGCCTCGGCGTAGGCCTGCGCGTCCAGATCGCCCGCGCCTTCGCCCAGAAGTCCTGTCATCAGGTTGACCGCGCCCGCCTGTTCCGGGTCCTCGATACTGGCGCCGCCCCGGAAGGTAATGTCCAGCGCAACGAAGGGGATGCTGTCTTCCTGTACCAGCCAGGCGGTGAAGCCACCGGGGGTTTCCACCGGGGTGATGTCAACCTCCGCGCGCAGCGGCAGGGTGGCAGCGATCAGCAGCGCCACGCCAAGGG
>SKMI01000327.1 GCA_007121115.1 Paracoccaceae bacterium
CCCAGCCATCAGCCTGGGCGGCACCGGTCGGCGCGGCGGCGACGGGCGCCGGGTGGATGCGGGACTGAGCCTGGAAATCGACTATGACCTGGGCACGCAGGGGCGGCGGGCGGCGGCAGCGCAGGCCGCCGAAGCCCGCTTGCAGGGGCTGGAGGCCGAGCGCGAAAGCGTCACCCGCGACATTGCCCGCGCGCTGGCCGATCTGCGTGCCGACCAGCGCGCCGGTGCCGCCCGGCTGACTGCTGCCCGCGATGCCGTGGCCGCAAACGAAGCCGCGGTCGAGGCCGCGCGCGAACAGTTTTCCATCGGACGGCAAAGCCTGTCGGGGCTGCTGGATGCCCAGCGCGACCTGTTCGAGGCCAGCGAGGCCCTGATCGCCGCCGAGCGCGAACTGGCCCTGACGGGCTATGCGGCGCTCAGCCTGACGGGGGACATTCTGGATGCCTTCGGCATCATGGCGCGCGCCCCCGCGTGGGATGAATGAAACCCATGGCCGAAGGCACAGGCACTACCACGCGGGGCGATGCGCCCACCAGTGCGCGCGCCCGGGCGACGGAGCCCGGCGGCACGTCGCCCAGCGTTGCGGTGCCCTCCGCAACCCCATCCGCAACCGGCACCCCGCCACCGCCCGGCCCCGGTGCGGCCTCGCCGATCGAGGCCTGTCTGCTCCATGTCGCCGCCACGCTGGACCGCCCGCTGACCCTGGCCGCGCTGCACGCGGTCCAGACCGGGGCGCGGGGCGGCTTGAGCGTGCGCGACATCATCACCGCCGCCGAGCGCGCGGGTATCCAGGCCGGGTTCGGCAAGCGCGCCCTGGCTGATTTCGACGCCGTGCTGACGCCCGCCATCCTGCTGCTGGAGGGCGAGCGCGCCGTGGTCCTGCACGACGTGCGCCCGGACGGGCAGCTGGTGGTCTTCGACCCCGCGCTGGGCGAGGGTCTGGGCGAAATGGCCCGCGACCGGCTGGCGCAGGTCTACACCGGCTATGCGCTCCTGCTGCGCGCCGAACACCGCGAGGATATCGCCGCGCTGGCCGAAGGGCGGCGCGGGCACTGGTTCTGGTCGACGCTGGCGCAGAACCGCTGGGCCTATACCCAGGTGCTGCTGGCGGCGATGCTGTCGAACTTTCTCAGCCTGGCCACCTCGATCTTCATCATGGTCGTCTATGACCGCGTGCTGCCGAACGAGGCGATTGAATCGCTCATCGCCCTGACCATTGGCGTGGGGCTGGCGCTGCTGTTCGATTTCCTGATCAAGTCCCTGCGCGCCGGGTTCATCGACCGCGCCGGGCAGCGCGCGGATATCGAGATGGGGCGGCGCATCTTCGACCAGCTTCTGGACATGCAGATGCGGGCGCGCAAGGGCTCCACCGGGGCCATGGCCAGCACCCTGCGCGAGTTCGAGACGCTGCGCGATTTCTTCACCTCCGCCACGCTGGTGGCGGTGGTGGACCTGCCCTTCATCTTCCTGTTCGTGTTTGTGATCTATCTGATCGGCGGGCCTCTGGCGCTGGTCCCGGCGATTGCCGTGCCGGTGGTGCTGATCGTCGGCATTGCCGTGCAGCCGGTACTGGCGCGGCTGGCGGAACAGAGTTTCTCCGAGGGCCAGTCCAAGCAGGGCGTGCTGGTGGAAACGGTCTCGGGGCTGGAGACGATCAAGGCGGTGGGCGCGGCCCGGCGGATGCGCGCGCGCTGGGAGGATGCGATCGCGCGGCAGTCCGATCACGGGCTGAAAAGCCGCGCGGTGACGCAATTCGCCATCAATGCAACCGCCTTCACCCAGCAGGCGGCGCAGGTGATGATCGTCTTCTACGGCGTGTTCCTGATCACCGCCGGGACCGTCAGCATGGGCGCGCTGATCGCCTGCGTGATCCTGACCGGGCGCACGCTGGCGCCGCTTGCGCAACTGGCGCAGACGATGACCCGGCTCAATCAGGCGCGCACCTCCTATCGCAGTCTGGACGCGCTGATGCAGGCCGACAGCGAGCGCCCCGAGGGCAAGAGCTGGATCTCGCGCCCCCGGCTGGATGGCGAGATCACCTTCGAAAACGTTCATTTCGCCTACCCCGACCAGCGCCAGGACGCACTGTCCGGCGTCAGCTTCACCATCAAGCCGGGCGAGAAGGTGGCGATCCTGGGCCGGATCGGATCCGGGAAAAGCACCGTGGCGCGGCTGATGCTGGGGCTCTACGAGCCGCGCCGGGGCGCGGTGCTGATGGACGGGATCGACATCCGCCAGATCGACCCGGGCGACCTGCGCCGCAACGTGGGGTCGGTGTTGCAGGACGTGTGGCTGTTTTCCGGCACCGTGCGTGAGAACATTGCCATCGGCGCGGTGCGCCCGCATGACAGCGATATCCTGGAGGCGGCGCGGGTCGCCGGGGTGGAGGAGTTCATCCAGCGCCACCCCTCGGGCTACGACCTGATGCTGGCCGAACGGGGCGAGGGGCTTTCCGGTGGGCAGAAGCAGGCGATCAGCCTGGCGCGCGCGCTGGTTGGCCGCCCGCCGGTGCTGCTGATGGACGAACCCACCGCGGCCATGGACGTGCAGAACGAGGCTGCGGTGATCCGCGCCTTGAAGGACCACCTGCAAGGGCGCACCATGGTCGTGGTGACGCACCGCACCAGTCTGCTGGAACTGGTGGACCGGGTGATCGTCATCGATCAGGGCAAGGTCAGCATGGACGGGCCGAAATCTCTGTTGAGCAGAGCGCGCGCGCAGGCGGCGGCACAGGTGAAGGGGGCAGGCGATGGCCCGGCACAATGATCTGGAACGGCTGGCGCAGGAAATGCGCGGCGGCTCGGCGCTGCGCGGCTCGCTGCTGCTGGGGCTGATCATCCTGTTCCTGCTGACCGCCGGGGTCTGGGCCGCGCGCACCGAAATCGACGACGTGACCCGCGCTGAAGGGCGGATCGTGCCATCGCGCGATGTGCAGGTGATCCAGGCCACCGAACCGGGCGTGTTGCAGGCGCTGCATGTCCGCGAGGGCGAGGTGGTGGACGAAGGCGCGATCCTGATGGAACTGGACGGCACGCAACTGGCCAGCCAGCTTGATCAGGAACAGCAGCGCGCCTTTGGCCTGATGGCGCGGATCGAGCGGTTGCAGGCGGAAATCGACGGGGTGGAGCTGGCGTTCTCGCCCGATCTGATCGCCCGCGCTCCGGCGGTGGTGCGCTCGGAAACTGCGCTCTACCACGGGCGGCTGGCCGAATTGCAGGCCGAGATCGCCATTCTGGAAAGCCAGCGCCTGCAGCGGCGCGAGGCGCATCAGGAAGCGCATGTGGATATCCTGACCACGCAATCCAGCCTGTCCCTGCTGGCCGAGGAGCGCGATATCATGGCGCCGCTGGTCGCCCGTGGCGTGGAGCCCGAGACGACGATGCTGGACCTGCGCCGCCAGGAGAGCGAGCTGGACGGGCGGCTGGTGCGGGCCGAGGCGACGCTGGCCCGGATGCAGGCCGCGCTGGACGAGATCGACGACCAGGTGCGCGCGCAACGCTCGCGCTACCGCGCCGCAGCGCTGTCGGATCTGGCACTGGCCACGGCGGAACTGGCCGCGCTGGAGCCCAGCCTGCCCGCGCTCCGCGACCGGGCGGAACGCGCGCGTATCCGGGCGCCTGTGCGCGGGATCGTCAACCGGGTGCACCGCTCGACCCTGGGCAGTCTGGCGCGCGCGGGCGAGGATCTGATCGAGATCGTGCCGCTGGACGACACGCTGCTGGTCGAAGCCTGGGTCCGGCCTGCCGATATAGCCTTTCTGCATCCGGGACAGCAGGTGAAGGTCAAGGTCACGGCCTATGACTTCTCGCGCTACGGGAGCCTGGATGGCGAGATCACGCGCATCGGTGCCGATGCCGTGACACGGTCCGAGCGCGACCCCGAGGAGTATTTCATCGCCCATGTGCGCACCGAGGACAATTTCCTGGATGCCGACGGGGTGGCGGTGGAGATCATCCCCGGCATGGTGACCGAGGTCGATATCCTGACCGGGCGCAAGACGATCCTGCAATACCTGACCCAGCCGGTGGTCCGCGTGCGCGACCGCGCGTTGCGCGAGTAAGCTCCGGCGCGTTTCGAAAAAGCGCCCGCGAGCCGGGCCTCC
>SKMI01000273.1 GCA_007121115.1 Paracoccaceae bacterium
CACGTGCGGGATCACGCAGGAGTCTTGCTGTGAGACACAAGGGCATATTGTCAACGCTTGGAATTTCACCCGCTCGGCGGGCAGCGCTGTTCGGGCGCCGCGAGGATGGCAGCATGATCGTCTTCGGACTGATTGTCTTCGTCTTGATCTTGCTGGTTGCAGGCTTGGCGGTGGATTTCATGCGCTACGAGAACAACCGCATGCGCGTGCAGGCCACGGCCGACCGCGCTGTGTTGGCCGCTGCCACCCTGCGTGAAGTCGGCGACCGTGAAGCGATTGTCCGAGACTATTTCCAAGCCGCCGGGCTGCTCGACTATCTGGATAGTGTCGAGGTTGTCGATGCACTGAACGCTTCGTCTGTGACCGTGAACGCCAATGTGGGGGTCAACACCCTTTTCATGCGTTGGGTCGGAACGGATCAGCTTGTCACCCGCGAGGTCAGCACGGCCCGCGAGGAGATCACCAATATCGAGATCGCAATGGTGCTCGATATCTCGGGGTCCATGCGCTGGACTGACAGCATCGGGATCCCGCGCATCACCCGGCTGCGCAGCGCAGCGCTGGAGTTCGTGGACAGGGTCATCAACGAGGACACTCCGGGCACCACGACCATATCCATTGTACCCTATGCGGGCACCGTCAACCCGGGCCAGGAAGTCTTCGAGCTCTTGGGCGGCCAGGCATGGCATGATTACTCGCATTGCCCGGACCTGCCGCGCTCGACCTTCGACAACACGGATTTGCCGAATGTCCAGTTCATGCCCCAGGCACCGCATTTCATGCACTGGGCGATGAGCTGGGCAACCATGGATTGGGGCTGGTGTCCCAACGAGTCGAATTCGATCCTTTATCACAGCGGCGATGTGGACGAGTTGCAGACCTATTTGACCGAGATGCGCCTGCACGATGGTACCGGCACGCACTACGGGATGCGCTGGGGTATCTCGCTTCTGGACCCGACCAGCCGCTGGCTGACCCAGGCCCTGGCCGACAGTGGAACGGTAGCCCAGGAGCATGCCGACCGGCCTGCTGACTGGGACGACCCCGAGACGATGAAGGTGATCGTATTGATGACCGACGGCATGATCACCAATCAGTTCCGCCCGCGCCGCGCCGGCAGCAGCATCTTTGGGCGCGACGGTGTTTATCCCACCGAGGAAGAACAGGAGACGCTGAACACCACGCATATTCTCAGCCTAGACAGCGATCGGCGTGAACGGATCACCACTCGGAACCAGAATGTCGATGACTTTTTCAGAGCATGTGACATGGCCAAAGACAACGGTGTGATCCTCTACACTATCGCCTTCGAGACGAACACACAGGGTCAGAACGAGATGCGCGACTGTGCCAGCAGCCCGTCGCATTATTTCAGCGCGATCGGCATGGATCTTGACTCGGCCTTCCGCGCCATCGCCGCCTCGATCCAGTCACTCAGGCTCACCCTATGAAACGCATGCTTGGATTTCTCAAACGCTTCCAGCGTTTTTTGCGGCGAGGCGACGGGTCCGCCACCGTCGAGTTCGTGCTCATGTTCCCATTGGTCATGGCGATGCTGATGATGGGCGCTGAGGCGGGATGGATCAGCGTGCAAAGGGTTGCGCTGGATCGCGCTGTGGATTTGTCGGTGCGCGACGTTCGGCTTGGCAACTTACCGAACAACACCTCGCACAGCGACTTTCGTTCCCACGTGTGCAACCGAGCCATGTTACTCAGCAACTGCGAGGAAAGGCTGCTGGTGGAAATGCGGAGGATCAGCAACAGCGACTGGCAGTTTCCCGAATCACAGAGCGAGTGCATCGACTTGGCCGAGAACATTGCCCCTGTCACCGCTTTCAGCGTCGGTGCAGGTTCTAGCGTGATGTATCTGCGGGCCTGCTACCTGGTGAGGCCGCTCTTTCCCACAAGCGGCATGGGACTGCGTCTGCCTCTTGATTCTTCGGACATGTTTGCGCTGCGCACAACCACGGGTTTTGTAAACGAATGATCGGGATTTTCGCTTCACTTGCGCGCTACGGTCGTCGCTCGCTTCGGCCAGTTTTGGTTCGTTTCGGCGCTGGGACTTCCGGGTCCATCACTGTTGAGACCCTTCTCATCCTTCCTGTGGTGGCGTGGGGGTTTATGGCTGCTCTGACGTTTACCGACGCGTTTCGTCATCAGACCATATTGCAGAAATCGGTTTACACTGCGGGCGATCTGGTCTCGCGGTCCAGCGGCACGGTCGTGGACGCGGATTTCATCGCGGGCATCTACACGCTCATGCAGCGCATGAACGACACCCCGGCGACTGTGGCAATGCGCATGTCGCTGATTGGCTGGGATGACGATGTCGGAGAGTTGCGCGTGGTCTGGAGCAACGCGGACCACGCTGGGGGACTCGGTCGCCTGGACGACGCGCAATTGAACCTTGCCTACGCTGCGCAGGTGCCAACGATCACCCAAGGTGAGACACTGCTTCTGACGGAGGGGTGGATGGATTACGCTCCGATGTTCCAGATCGGGTTGAGCCGGCGAACCATGACCGAGGTCGCACTGACCCGCCCACGCTTTGCACCGGGCATCCCGTATGACGACCCGGACGCACCACCGCCGCCAACGGCCTGGTGTGAGTTCATCATTGACGGCTGCGGGATGTAGCGTGCTCGCGGTCGGACACCCGGATTGCCACCTTGGGTCTCAACCGCACTCACCCCGCCCCCGCTCCCGTCCCCACGGCGCGGCGGACCATGTCCCAGTAGATGCCCTCGACCGTGGCCAGGCTCAGCCGCCCGCCTTCGCGGTACCAGGTGTTCACGCCGGTCAGCATGGCGATCAGCGCCAGCGTGGCCAGCTTGGTGTCGGGGACACGCAGGCAGCCTTCGTCCTGTCCCGCGCGCAGGATGGCCTCCAGCCGGTCTTCATAGGCGCGGCGCATGGCCTCGATGGTGCCGAAATTCCCGGGGTCCAGGTTGCGCAACTCCATGTAGGAGACGAAGACCGCATCCGCGCGTGCGGCGTGATGGCGGATATGGAAGCGGGTGAACTGTTCCAGTCGGTCCAGCGCAGCGGCCAGGTGTGGCAGCGCGTCATGGGCGTCCAGCAACTCCTGCATATGCGCCTGCATCAGGTCGAAGAGCAGCGACTGCTTGTCCGGAGTGTAAAGGTAGAGCGCCCCGGCCTGCACCCCCACCTCGGCCGCGATCTGACGCATGGAGACAGCGGCATACCCGTGCCGCGCAAACAGTCGCAGCGCCGCCGCGCGCACACGCGGGCCGGTGATTTCCGAACGCGATCCGGGCTTTCTGGCCATGGGCGCGACAATGCCCGCCATCCGCCTGCGCGCGCAAGTCGATTGCGCCCCCGTTCTTGCGCCCGTGCCGCGCTTGCGCATAAGCTTTGGCGGAACAACAGGGGCGGAACCGGCATGACCAAAGGGGTGCGATGGGCGGCGGCAAGCGCGGTGACTCTGGTCCTGCTGGCCGGTTGCTTCGCGCCCGCGCATCTGCCGCCCGAGGACGGGGCCGCGCGCGACCTGCCCACCCCGAACCTGCTGCCGCTGGCGCAGGTGATCGCCGAGATGCAGGCGCAGGCCGACCACCCCCGCCCCGAACCCGCGCTGGAGGCCCGCGCCGCCGCGCTGAACGCCCGCGCGGCACGGCTGCGGGCCATGCGCTTCGATGCCGGGGGCCGCGCGGCGATGGAGGCGATGCAGGCGCGCCACCGCTGAGAGCGCCGCCTTTGGGAGCAGCCCATGCGCATCCTGTCCTTCAATGTCCAGAACCTTCGGCTGCGGCGGACCCGCTCCGGCGCGGTGCGCTTCGATGGCGCCCGCGACCGTGACACGCCGGGCGACGACACGGCGGCGGCGGGTGCGCTCGATCTGGCAGACCGGCGGCTGACGGCGCGGGTGCTGGCGCAGGCCGGTGCCGATCTGCTGGCGCTGCAGGAGGTGTTCGACCAGACCACGCTGGACTATTTCCACGACCACCTGATGCGCGCGGCCGGGGCGCCGGAGTATCCGCACCGGGCCTGCCTGCGCGGCAATGACGGCGGCGGGCGGCACATGGCGGTGCTCGGCCGCCGCCCCTGGGACGCCC
>SKMI01000177.1 GCA_007121115.1 Paracoccaceae bacterium
CCCAAGCGCGACGGCCGCCGCCAGGCGGCGCAATCCCGCCCCGGCCGCCAGGCGGCGCAACCTTGCCCCGCAGCGCCGCGTGCCCGAAAAATCCCTTACCATAGCGTCCATCCCCCGAAACAGCCGATAGCCCTGATCCTCAGGCTACGCTCATCACTCTGGCAAGAATATGCCGAACCGGTCGATTCACAACCCTGCGACCCGTGAATACGCTGCGCCTTAGCGTGTTCTTCACGTCTCGGTGGTACGACTTCTACAACAATGCGATATTGCGGCGGTGATCGGACATGCCCAGCGGACAAACCGGCAAAATCTCGCCGATATGCCGGTGCCGGTCAGAAACGGCCTTGGGGGGTCACAGTTGTGTGTGGCATAGATGTGTCACGGCGAGCAAAAAGCGAAAGGATCGACTTCGGTTAGACTATGTGCCCGGCAGGCTACAGTTGGGCGCGTTCGCCAGGCTGAATAGCGATGCATGAGTGCGAAACGTCCGGTTCAGCAGACTGCGCGTTTTTCGTCTGACCGAAGAAGCGATCGGAAGCTGCAACGGGACAGGCTGAGAATGGCTGATAAAACGACGGATCTGACGCGCAGGGCGCTGCTGGGCGCGTTCGCGGCTACGGCGGTGAGCGCGGCCCCCTTCTTTCCGGGCGTAACAGCTTACGCGCGCGGTTCGGGGGACATTCGCAGGCTTCGGATGTATTCCGGGCGCACCGGCGAAAACCTCGACATGATCTACTGGGTCGATGGCAATTATATCCCCGAAGCGCTTCGGATGATTGATCATTTCAGCCGCGACTGGCGCAACAACGAAGTGCACAGGATCGACACCCGCACCATCGACATCATGGCTGCCACCGCCAACCTGCTGCGAGCCAACGAGCCCTACATGCTGCTCTCGGGCTTCCGGTCGCGGGCCACAAACCAGATGTTGCGCGCCCGGTCGCGCAATGTGGCGCAAAACTCGTTGCACCTGACTGGCGAAGCTGCGGATGTCCGCCTGCGCTCGCGCAGCGTGGCCGAGATGGCGCGCGCCGCCGCCGCCTGCCGTGCGGGCGGGGTCGGGCGCTACTCGCGGTCGGATTTCGTGCATATCGACTGCGGCCCGGTGCGCAGCTGGGGGTCCTGAGGGAACCGCCATCGCGCGATACCGCCGTGAGCCTGAGCGCGCGCCGCGTCTGCAACAGATGTGCCGTTTACCGGGGTTTCAGACAAAAGTGATTGTCTGTGCCGTGGCTTCTGCGGCATATTTCCCGCAAATCGCCACAAAGGTGCGGGACACAAGCACCCGGCACCCGGTGCGGCAAGCAGACGTATCCGGCTCATCGAGGGTCGTCGCGCAGTTCATGATCGAGTTCGCAGAAGTCAGCAAGTCCTTCTGGACGGGAAAGCAGCGCAAGGTGATCCTGGACCGCGCCAGCTTTCGCGTTGACCTGGGCCAGTCGCTCGGCATCCTGGCCCCCAACGGCAGCGGCAAGACCACCATCATCAACATGATGGCCGGGCTGGAAAAACCCGATGAAGGACGGATCACCCGCACTTGCCGCGTCTCCTTTCCGCTGGGCTTCATGGGCGGCGTGGTCAACCGCCACACCGGCACCGAAAACGCGCGCTACATCGCCCGGCTCTATGCGCTGGACCCGGACGAGGTCGAAGCCTTCTGCCGCTGGATGTGCGATGTCGGCGAATATTTCGACATGCCGGTGGGCACCTACAGCCAGGGGATGCGGGCGCGGTTCTCGTTCTCGCTGATGGCGGCACTGGAATTCGACATCTACCTGATCGACGAAGGCATGCCCACCACCACCGATGTGCGGTTCAATCGGCGCGCCGGGCAGGTGTTGCGCGAACGGCTGCACAACGGCACCGTGGTCATGGTGTCCCATCAGGCGCGCACGCTGGAGCGTTTCTGCAAGCAGGCAGCGGTGCTGCGCGACGGGCAGGTGTTCATGTTCGACACGCTGGAAGAGGCGCGGGAACTCTATGACTATGCAGATTAAGGCCCGCAGGTTCCGCATCCGCCGTGGCCGCGATGACGCGGGCGAAGCAGCCCGCGAGTCGCAGCAGCAGGCCGTGCCCGGCGATCCCGCAGCGCCAGAGGCCGCGCCAGCCGGGGAGCGCCCGGCCCCGCCCAGGCAATCGTCCGCACGCAGTGGCAGGACGCCGGCCCAACAAGACACCGGGCCGGACAATGAAACCCCGGAACCACCGACCGAGGGCGAAACCCGGACGCACAGGAACGCCGAGCAGCCCATGGACAGCCCGCAGCCGGATGCCTCGCACGGGGCCGATGTTGACGGCGACCCGCAGCTGCACCGGGAACTCGAAGCGATCCGCGGCGAAGCGCTGACCCCGCGCCAGTTGCGCATGGCCATGCGCGTGGCCACCCGCCACGGGGTGCGTGCCACCTCGGGGCTGGATGCCGTGCGGCTGCTGCGCAAGCGCGGGATCGACCCGTTCGAACGCTCGACCATGCTGGAACTGATCCGCCCGCAGGAGGGCGACAGCACCGCAGTGGCCAGGACGAAGGAAGCCGAAGACAAGCTGCCCGCCGTGCGGCGCGGCGGGTCGAACCTGCCCGACGCGAGCGCGAACGACCGGATGCGCCAGCTTGCCGCCGAACGCGAGCAGGAACTGAAGAAGATCCGCAAGGGCATTTCGGCGCGGCGCCGCAAGCGGCTGGTGCTGCTGGCCACCCGGATCCTGATCTTCGTCTCGCTGCCGACCTTCCTGGTGGGGTATTATTTCTACGTCCTTGCCACACCGCTTTACGCCACCGATGCCGAATTCGTCATCCAGCAGGCGGACAGTTCCGTGTCGGCCGGAAACGATGGGCTGGGTGGGATCTTTTCCGGCACGCCCGGTTCCGCGGCGGGCAACTCGCAGGATTCGATCACCGTTCAGAGCTATCTGCAATCGCGCGGTGCCATGCGCCGCCTGAACGCCGAAGAAGGGTTCCGCGAGCACTTCACCGGCGACAATATCGATGTCCTGCGCCGCCTGCCCCCCGGTGCCTCCGAGGAAAGCGTCTATCGGCTTTATCAGCGCCAGGTCCGGATCAGCTTCGATCCCAGCGAAGGCATTGTCCGGCTGGAAGTCGCCGCCGCCACGCCCGAGGACAGCGAACGCTTCGCCAACGCGCTGATCGCTTATGCCGAAGAACAGGTCGACCTGATGACCGCCCGCGTGCGCGACAGCGCCATGCGCGACGCCCGCCAGAGCTTCGAGGAGGCCGAGGCCCGCATGACCGAGGCCCGCCAGACCGCGGTCGAACTGCAGGAACGCTTCGCCGTGCTGTCCGGCGATGTCGAGGTGTCACTGATCTCGCAGCAGATCGTCGCGCTGGAAAGCGAACTGACGCAGGCGCGGCTGAGCCTGCAGGAACTGCTGTCGAACCCGCGCCCGAACCCGGCCCGCGTGAACCCGTTGCAGCGCCGGGTCGATGCGCTGGAGGAGCAGATTTCCACCCTGCGCGCATCGATGACACAGGGCGCCGACGGCGGCGCCTCGCTGGCCCGGATCCAGAGCGAACTGGTGATGGCCGAGGCCGATGTGCAGACCCGGCAGATGCTCCTGACCCAGGCCCTGCAGCAGCTTGAAACCGCCCGGATCGAGGCCGGCCGCCAGGTCCGCTATCTGTCGCTCAGCGTCACCCCGATTGCCCCGGACGAGCCCACATACCCGCGCGCATTCGAAAACACCGCCCTCGCTTTCCTCATTTTTTCAGGGATTTACCTGATGCTCTCGATGACCGCTGCGATCCTGCGCGAGCAGGTTTCAAGCTGATACCAAGCCGCCTGCCCGCGCGCCCCGCGCCCGGCCGGAGCGCGGGGATTTTCCACTTGCAGGCTGAAACCCGCTTCGCTAAACACCGCCGCAGTTGGGGTGTAGCCAAGTGGTAAGGCAGCGGTTTTTGGTACCGTGTACCGTAGGTTCGAATCCTACCACCCCAGCCATGATCCGAACAATCGCACACGCGATGGTGGCCGTGCTTGGCACAGGCATGCGCCGGGTGATCCCGCGTTTCAGGGCACAAGTTATACCTCGTCGCCTTTCGCCACGGGCCTGAGC
>SKMI01000129.1 GCA_007121115.1 Paracoccaceae bacterium
CGGGGGGCGGGGCCTTGTGTCTGACGGGCTTTATCCGGCGAGGAAGGCGAAGCCCGCGACCAGAACGCCCAGGGCGGCGCCCACCGACACGAAGGCGCGGGTGCGTGCCCGGTCCTGCCGCGAGCGCATGCTGCCGGAATAGTCGAAGCGTTCGTAGACCACGTTCGCCATCGGCATGCCCAGGTCCAGCAGCGCGTCCGAGACCGCCACCACCATCGGCCCCGGCCCGCACATCATCGCCTTGGTTGTCTTCGGGTCGAGCCCCTGCAGCACCTCGCGCAGCCGCTCAGGGGACAGTATCCCCTGGTGCATGTCGGGCGCGGTGGGCGGGTCTTCGGTCAGGAGCCACAGTTTCAGGTTGAGCGCGCCCGAGGCGGCGATCTGGCGAATTTCTTCAAGATTAGCCAGGTTTTCCGGGTGGCCCGCGGCATAGACCAGCCGCACGGGTCGGCGGTCGCCACGCGCAGCCATGTCGCGCAGGATGCCCAGAATCGGCGCGATCCCCACGCCGCCGCCAATGAGCAGCACCGCCGCCGGGTCATGCGCCTCGAGCGTGAATTCGCCATAGGGGCCGTCGATACCGATGGTGCAGCCCTCGGGCAGCGCACCGATCTGGTTGGTGTAATCGCCCGCTTCCTTGATCAGCAGCGACAGGCCGGGGCGCTCGGGGCTGTCGGCGATGGAAAACGGATGGTCCATCAGCGGGAACCGCCGCCCGCGGTCGGTCATCCAGACGAATTGCCCGGCGTGATAGGGCATGGGCGGCGTGCCGGGCTGCGGCTGTATGTCCAGCTCCCACATCCGGTCGGCGCGTTTTTCCACCGCCGCCAGCCGCCACGGGTGCCGGTGCAGGTGCCACCACCGCCAACCGTAGAGCGTGACCATCACCGCCACCACGCCCGCGCCCAAGAGCCACCAGAACATCGCCACCGGCCCGTCGATGCTGAACCGACCCACGGCAAGCGCGTGGTGCAGCCCCCCGCCCACCGACACCAGCGCCAGCACCACATGCGTGGCGCGCCATGCTTCATAGGGCAGGGGCAGGCGTTCGCGCAGGGCGGAACTGATGACCAGCAGCAGCATCGCCCCCAGCGCCACCACCCCGCTGCGATAGGCCGGATCGCTCAGGTAGAACTCCAGCCGCATCCATGCGAGGTCCGGGTCCGCCGTCCACGTGGGCACGACATACAGCAAGGGATGCGCCAGCACCCCCAGCAGCAGCCACCAGGCCGCGATCTTGTGAAAGCTCATGATCTTGTCGATGCCAAGCTTGCCCGAGACTGCCTCGAACCGGCCCGAGGTGACGAACTGCACCGCCATGCCCGCCAGCGCCACCAGCCCCAGCGCGGCGGCGGCGTATTCCCAGGCATGGCCCCGCGCAACGCTCTGGGTCAGGGCCAGCGTCAGCGGCACCGCCGCCGCCAGCAGGTAGGCAAGCGCCAACTGGTTGCCCGAAAGTCTTGGAATCGCTGAATGCATGGGTGCGGTTCTCCGAAAGCGCCCTTTTGCGCGCACTGTCCGGTATCGGAACACGCTAGACCGACCGGGATCAAGCCCCGAGCAACGCCTTGCGCGGAGATTCGTGTTAGAGTGACCGTTGAGAGTGCGACGAATCAGAGGGGCAGGACATGCGTATCTTGGCAACACTGGCAGCGGCGGTGCTGATCATGGCGGCGCCGCAGGCGCAGGCCGAGGACAACGGGCTGGTCGGACTGGAGCGGATCATCGCCGCCTGGCTGGACTCGCCGCACGGGGATTATCACTCGCGCTCCTTTACCTACTGGAACGCAGATGGCGCGGTGCCCGAGGCCTGCGCCGTGTGTCATTCAGAGACAGGGTTTCTGGATTACCTTGGCTCGGACGGCTCCGAACCCGGCAGCGTTCACCGCCCCGGGGCGATCAATTCGCCCATCGGCTGCGCATCCTGCCACACGGCGGAAGCCCATGCGCTGGACGCGGTGACCTTTCCGGTGGGCGAAACCATCGACGGGTTGGGCATGAACGCCACCTGCAACGTCTGCCACGGTGGGCGACAGTCGGGCGAGGCCGTGTCCAGTCGCGTGGACGGGTTGGACCTGGACGCCGTGGATGCGGAACTGTCCTTCGTCAACATCCACTACGGGCCTGCGGCGGCGGTCACGCTGGGGGCGGAGGTCACGGCCGGGTTCCAGTATGAGGGACGCCGCTACGCCGGGCGCTTCATGCATGTGCCCGCCGCCGCCACTTGCAGCGATTGCCACAGCCCGCACAGTACCGGGCTGTCCGAAGCCGTGGTCGAAGGCTGCGTGGCCTGCCATCAGGACGGGGCGGACGATCTGCGCGCGATCCGCACCCAGCACACTGATTTCGCCGGCACCGGCGACCGCTCGGGCGGCATTCACAGCGAGATCGTGGCGCTGGAGGCGCAACTCTTCGACGCGATCCGGCTTTATGCCGAGGAGGTGGCAGGCACGCCCATCGCCTATGGCGGCGCGTTTCCGTATTTCTTCGTCGATCAGGACGGCAGCGGCGCGGCCACGGGCGAGGCGCTGAGCCGCGACAACCGGTATCAGGCCTTCACCCCGCGGCTGTTGAAAGCGGTCTACAACTATCAGGTCGCGCGCAAGTCTCCGGGCGGCTACGTGCACAATCCGCGCTACATGCTGCAGATCCTGCATGATTCGCTGGCCGATCTGGCCGAGGCGGTCGAGATCGACGTCTCGGGCATCTCGCGGCCCTGAAGGGCCGTTTGTCCGGGCGTGGTGCGGCGGGCTGGCGGCGTGGAAGCGCCCGCTCAGCGCCCCACCCGGCCCACCCATGGCGCTTCGGGGCGCTGCCGCTGCTGGCGCAGCGGCGAAGGGTCGGGCCCCGGCGCTGCTCAGAAATGGCGGGGGAAGGTGCGTTTCAGGGCCATGTCGAGGTCGTCCATGGTGACCGGCAGGCCAAGGTCCACCAGCGAAGTCACCCCGTGCCCGGTGATCCCGCAGGGCACGATCCCGTCGAAATGGCTCAGGTCCGGCTCCAGATTGATCGACAGGCCGTGAAAGCTGACCCAGCGGCGCAGCTTGATGCCGATGGCGGCGATCTTGTCCTCGCGCGGGGTGCCATCGGGCAGGGGGGGCTTGTCCGGGCGCGCGACCCAGACCCCCACGCGCCCCTCGCGCCGTTCGCCGGTGACGTTGAATTCGGCCAGCGTGTCGATCACCCAATCCTCGAGCGCGGTGACGAAGCGGCGCACATCGCGCCCGCGCCGGTTCAGGTCCAGCATGACATAGGCCACCCGCTGCCCGGGTCCGTGATAGGTGTATTGCCCGCCGCGCCCCGCCACATGCACCGGAAAGCGGCCCGGCTGGGTCAGGTCGGCGGGCTGCGCGCTGGTTCCGGCGGTATAGAGCGGCGGATGCTCCAGCAGCCAGATCGACTCGGACGCCGTGCCGCCAGCGATCCCGGCCACATGCGCTTCCATCGCGCGCAGGGTGGCGGCGTAATCAGCCAGACCGTCGATGTGGCGCCATTCCGGCATCAGGACTCCGCAGGTGCAATCCCGTCCGCTTCTAACCGCAGCCGGGGGCGAGCGGAAGGCGCCCGGACCGACGCGACGGCCCGGCCGAGCGGAAATCACGCGATCAGAAATCAGCGGCCGGAAATCACTCGGCCAGAAATCGGACCGCCCGCGCGAATTACCCCCTTCACAACCGGCTGGTCTGGGGCTACACCCGCGCCTGCCTAAGGCAGTGCGGTCGTGGCGGAATTGGTAGACGCGCAGCGTTGAGGTCGCTGTGGGCTAACCCCCGTGGAGGTTCGAGTCCTCTCGACCGCACCATTTTCCTGCCGACGCCCCCGCCAGTGTTCGCGCCGATGGTCCGCCATCATGGCGGAGATGTGTGCCGCAAGGCAGTGTCGCCACGCCCATGTCGGCCCATCAATCCGGCTGCAAGACCTCTCCGCCCTGGTCGATCAGCCTGTGAAATGCCGATTTGCCGGGAGATTGTGCCGGAATCGGGCCCTGGGGTCGAATGACTGACAATATGGTTGCATTGCACCGGGCGGTTGGGTTTAACTTTCCGACAACAGGCAGATCAACTGCCGTCTTACAGGGAGATCAGCGTGGTGGCAGCCAGCCAGGGTGACGGCTTTGTCGCATTTGACAGGGTTCAGAAGAGCTATGACGGCGAAACACTTGTCGTCAAGGACCTGAACCTCAGCATCGGCAAGGGTGAGTTCATGACAATGCTTGGCCCCTCGGGGTCTGGCAAGACCACGTGCCTGATGATGCTTGCGGGGTTCGAAACCGCGACCTCGGGCGAGATCACGCTGGACCAGCGCCCCATCAACAGCGTCCCGCCGCACAAGCGCGGCATCGGGATGGTGTTCCAGAACTACGCCCTGTTTCCGCACATGACCGTGGGCGAAAACCTGTCCTTTCCGCTGGAAGTGCGCGGAATGGGCAAGTCCGAGCGCGAGAAGAAGGTCAAGCGCGCGCTGGACATGGTGCAGATGGGCGCCTTCGCCGGGCGCCGCCCTGCGCAGCTTTCGGGTGGCCAGCAGCAACGGATCGCCCTGGCGCGTGCTCTGGTGTTCGAGCCCCAGCTTGTGCTGATGGATGAGCCGCTGGGCGCGCTGGACAAGAACCTGCGCGAGCGGATGCAATATGAAATCAAGCACATCCACCAGAACCTGGGCGTCACGGTGGTCTATGTGACCCATGACCAGACCGAGGCGCTGACCATGTCGGACAACGTGGCCGTCTTCGACGATGGCCGCATCCAGCAGCTTGCCCCGCCCGATGTGCTGTATGAGAAACCCGAAAACGCCTTCGTGGCCGCCTTCATCGGCGAGAACAACACGCTCAAGGGCAAGGTCCAGTCGGTCAACGGCAAGGAATGCAAGGTCAAGCTGCCGGACGGGTCGGTGATTACCGCGCTCAAGGTGAATGTCGAGGGCGACGGCGTGCAGTCTACCCTGTCCCTGCGCCCCGAACGCGTGGTGCTGGGGGATCGCGCCGCGGAGATGCCCAACAAGTTCGAGGCCGAGGTGCTGGAGCTGATCTATCTGGGCGACCACATCCGCGTGCGGATGAATGTCTGCGGCGATGACGAATTCATCGTCAAGGTGCCCAACAATACCGGCGGACGCGCCATGGCCGTGGGCCAGAAGGCGCCGGTCGGCTGGAGTGTAGAGGATTGCCGCGCGCTCGATCCATCGTGATCCTGGGCGCGTGAGCGATGGCCGCAGGCCCCTTTGCCTGTGGCTCAACAACGAAAACAACGTGTCCGGAAGAGGGGCCGTTACATGAGTTTGCCAACCAAGGAGGTAAGTATGAAATCGACCCTGAAACTGATCGGTGCCAGCACCGCAGCCAGTGTCATTGCGATGAGCGCAGCCGCCGACGACCCGGTGTCGCTGACCATCGTGTCGTGGGGCGGGGCCTATACCGAAAGCCAGGTGCGGGCCTATCATGAGCCCTGGATGGAAATGAATCCGCATGTGACCATCATCAACGACGACGGTTCGGCCAACGCACTGGCCGGTCTGCGCGCACAGTCCCAGGCGGGCAACGTGACCTGGGATCTGGTGGACATGCTGCCGTCGGACGCGCAGCTTGCCTGCGACGAAGGCATCATCATGGAAATCGACGTGGACGAGATGCTGGCGCCCGCGCCGGATGGCACGCCCGCGTCCGAGGACTTCCTGCCCGGTTCGCTGGACGGTGACTGCTTCATCCCGCAGATCGTGTACTCGACGGTGCTGACGATCCGCCCGGGGGCCTTCCCCGAGGACAACCAGCCCTCGACCATTGCGGATCTGTTCGACACCGAGAACTTCCCCGGTCGCCGCGCGCTGCAGGACCGCCCGGGCACCAACCTGGAATGGGCGCTCTATGCCGATGGCGTGGCCCCGGAGGACATCTATGACGTGCTCGCCACTCCCGAGGGCGTGGACCGGGCCTTCGCCAAGCTGGACACGATCAAGGATGACATCGTGTTCTGGACCGAAGGCGCACAGGCGCCGCAGCTTCTGGCAGACGGCGAGGTCGTGATGGCCACCGGCTACAACGGCCGGATGTTCGATGCGATCGAGGTCGAAGGCATGGACGCCGAGATCGTCTGGGACGGTCAGGTCGTCGAATGGGACGGCTGGGTGGTCCCCGCCGATGGTCAGAACATCGACGCGGTGATGGAATACCTGTATTTCGCCACCGACACGCAGCGGCTGGCGGATCAGGCACAGTTCATCAGCTATGGCCCGGCGCGTGCGTCTTCGGCCGCGCTGGTGGGCGAGCATGCCGATCTGGGCATCGACATGGCGCCGCACATGCCGACCGCGCCTGAAAACTACTTCGCGCCGATCATCCTGGATAACGACTTCTGGGTCGACTTCGGCGACGAGCTGCGCGAGCGTTTCGCCAACTGGATGCTCCAGTAATCGCGCTTAGGCACTTTCGGCAGGGGCGCGTCCCGCGCGCCCCTGCCCACGGAACAAGGCGGCGTAACCGCCGGGCACCAACGGGGAGAGCGTCATGGCACAGGCCGATGCCTCGATGATGGACGCAGGGCAAGGCCCGGCGCGTGCGGAAACCGAAAAGCTTGTCACCTCGGACGGCACGCCGCTGAAGCGCGCGCTTGAGCGCGCCGAGCGTCAGCGCAAGATCGCGGCCGTGGGACTCGTAGCGCCGCTGCTGATCTTTCTGCTCACGGTGTTTATCTGGCCCATCGCGCAGATGATGTGGCTCAGCGTCAAGAATGACCAAATCGTCGATGCATTGCCACGCACGCTGCAGGAATTGCAGACCTGGGACGGGCAGGATCTGCCGGGTGAGAATGTGTATGCGGCGCTCCATGCCGACATGATGGAGGACCTGGAGCGCGACCGGCGGGACCGCAAGACCGGGCCGATGGGTATCCGGCTCAACTACGAACTCAGCGCCGCGCGCTCGGCCGTGTCCCGGACCTCACGCAACGTCGACGAATTCGAAGCGCCCTACAAGGACGCGTTCATGGATGCGCACCGGCTCTGGGGCGATCCGGCGCTCTGGCGGGTGATCAAGCGCGAGGGGCGTCCGCTCACTGCGTCCTACTATGTTGCCGCGCTCGACCGCGAATATGCCGAGGATGGCAGCATCGTCCAGCGCGACGAAAACCGCCGCATCTATGTGCCCCTGTTCGGGCGCACGCTCTATCTCAGCGTCGTCATCACGGCGATGACTTTCCTGCTGGGCTTCCCCATCGCCTATTACATGTCGATCCTGCCCATGCGGCAGGCGAACCTGCTGATGATCTGCGTGTTGCTGCCGTTCTGGACATCGCTTCTGGTGCGCACCTCGGCCTGGATCGTGCTGTTGCAACAGCAAGGGGTGATCAATTCGGGGCTGGTGGCCGCGGGAATCATCGACGACGGCAGTCGATTATCGATGATCTACAACCAGACCGGCACCATTGTGGCGATGACCCATATCCTGCTGCCGTTCATGGTGCTGCCGCTCTATTCGGTCATGCGCACCATACCGCCCAGTTACATGCGGGCGGCGAAATCGCTGGGCGCCACACCCTCCACTGCGTTCCGCCGGGTTTATTTCCCACAGACCCTGCCGGGGATCGGCGCGGGCGGGGTGCTCGTTTTCATCATCTCCATCGGCTACTACATCACGCCGGCGCTGGTGGGCGGTCAGTCGGGGCGGATGATCTCGAACGAGATTGCGCGCCACATCCAGCAATCGCTCAACTGGGGTCTTGCGGCCGCGCTCGGCACCATGCTGCTGGTGGGCGTGCTGATCCTGTACTGGCTCTTCAATCGGTTTGTCGGGTCCGACAGCCTGAAATTCGGCTGAGGGAGCGCGCTCATGTCCATGCCCGCCTATTACACCACGAAGGACAAGGTCTGGCATTACACCTTCCGGGTGATCTGCTTCGCGATCTTCTTCTTCCTGCTGGCGCCGATCCTGATCATGATCCCGCTCAGCTTCAACGCCGCGCCGTTCTTCACCTTCACGCGCGAGATGCTGACGCTGAACCCCGAGGGTTTCTCGATGCGCTGGTACGAGGATTTCCTGGGCTCGGCAAGCTGGCGGCGGTCGATCCAGAATTCCTTCCTCATCGGTATTTCGGCGACCATCGTGTCGACGGTCCTGGGCACACTGGCCGCGCTGGGGCTCAGTCGGTCCGAGATGCCGGCCAAGGGGCTGATCATGGGCATCCTGATTTCACCCATGATCGTGCCGCTGATCATTTCGGCGGCGGGGATGTTCTTCTTCTTCTCGTCGGTGAATCTGGCCGGTACGTATCTCGGCGTGGTGCTGGCCCATGCCGCACTTGGCACGCCCTTTGTGGTGATCACGGTGACGGCAACCCTGGTGGGCTTCGATCACTCGCTGACCCGCGCGGCGGCGAACCTCGGCGCCTCGCCCACGCGAACGTTCTTCAAGATCACCATGCCGCTGATCCTGCCGGGCGTGATCTCGGGGGCGCTCTTTGCCTTCATCACCTCGTTCGACGAGATCGTGGTGGTGCTGTTCGTGGCCGGGCCGGAGCAACGCACCATCCCGCGCGAGATGTGGTCCGGTATCCGCGAGGATATCAGCCCGACCATTCTGGCGGTGGCCACCATCCTGGTGCTGATCTCGGTGGCGCTGCTGACGGTGGTGGAACTGCTGCGCCGCCGCGGCGAGCGACTGCGCGGCATGTCGCCGGGCTGAGGCTGCGGCACGCGAGACCCGGATGGGGCGCCCACGGGCGCCCTTTTCCGTTGCGGCGCTCCCTTTCCTATGGCGGCGCCGTGCAGTAGCAAGGACGCGGCGCGCAGCAGAGGGAAGTCCATGTCGTTCTTCAAGAAGCTCAAGGACCGGATGTTCCGGTCATCCTCGAAGCTGGACGAGGATCTGGACGCTCTTGTGCGCGAGGGCGGCGAGGGCGATGCTGCGGCGCCGCCGCAGGAACCTGATCTGGCCCCGTCTGCCGCCCCCGACCCGGTGCCGGACCCCGCCCCCGAGCCACTGCCGCCTTCTGCGCCCGAACCTGCCCCCGAGCCGTCACCCGCGCCGCCCGGCGCGCAGAAGCCCGGGGTCTTCGGGCGTCTGTTGGGGCGGCGGGCCGAGGCGGAGGCCCCGCGCCGGGTGCTGGATGACGAAATGCTGGAAAGCCTCGAGGAGGTGCTGATCCAGGCCGATCTGGGCGTGGAAACGGCGCTGAAAGTCACCGCCAGCATGGCCGAGGGCCGGTTCGGGCGGCGGTTGTCTGTGCCCGAGATCAAGCGGCTGCTGGCCGATGAGGTGACGCGTATCCTGGATCCCGTGGCGCGGCCCTTGCCGATCTATGCCTCGCGCCCGCAGGTGGTGCTGGTGGTTGGCGTGAACGGCGCGGGCAAGACCACCACCATCGGCAAGCTGGCGGCGCAGTTCCGCGCCGCGGGCAAATCGGTGATGATCGCCGCCGGGGACACATTTCGCGCCGCCGCGGTGGAGCAGCTGCAGGTCTGGGGCGAGCGCGCGGGCGTGCCGGTGATGACCGCGCCGCAGGGCACCGACCCGGCCTCGCTGGCCTATGACGCGCTGGAGCGTGCGCGGGCCGAGGGCGCGGATCTCTTGCTGATCGACACGGCAGGGCGGTTGCAGAATCGCGAGGATCTGATGGCGGAGCTTTCGAAGATCCTGCGCGTCCTGCGCAAGCTCGACCCGGAGGCGCCGCACAACACGCTCCTGGTGCTCGATGCCACCACGGGCCAGAACGCGCTTCGGCAGGTGGAGATTTTTCAGAAGATGGCGAATGTGACCGGGCTGGTGATGACCAAACTGGATGGCACGGCACGCGGCGGCGTGCTGGTCGCACTGGCCGACCGCTTCGGCCTGCCGATCCATGCCATCGGCGTCGGTGAGCAGATCGACGATCTGGCCCCCTTCGACCCTGAGGATTTCGCCGCCGCGCTGGTCGGGCAAGAGCGCGAGACGCCCTGAAAGGTGCGCTTATCGGGGACGGGGCTCCCGCCCGTCTTCCGTCGGCTTGCGCCTCCGTCATCCCGTTGGGCCGGGCGCCCGCGCGAAGGGCGCGTGCGCGGGTGCGCAGCGCTTCAGTCAAGCGCCTTTCCGAGCCGTGGCAGCCCCGCGCGTTTCAGGAGCGGGCGCAGGGGCTGGGGGCGGTTCGAGGCGGTTTCCGTCGTTTCCTGTGCGGTTTGCACGGCGGGTTCCACAAACGCGGGGTCGGCGAGCCAGAGGTCTATCAGAAAATCATCGGGAGCGCGCGCGCGGAGGCCTTCTGGCGCCAGCGCGCGGGCGGGAAAGTCGCGCAGGTTGCGGGTGAGGATCAGCGAGGCCCCTCCGGCGATGGCGGTGGCCAGCACGTGGCGGTCGGCAGGGTCGGGGAGGTCGAGCCGGGATTCGACCTCGGGCGCGGGCGGGATTTCGGCCTCGGGCCAGCGGGGCCGCAGGGCGGCGATGGCGGCTTGCGCGGTGGCGGCGGCCTCGGGGCTCTTGCGCGCGGCGGCCAGCTGCCATTCGGCGAGGATGCGCGCCGACCAGAGCGGTGTAAAACCGCCCGCCGCTGCCACGTTCAGCAATATCTCGCGCAGGACCGACGGGAACAGCACGCAGGCGTCCAGCACCACCCGTGGCGGGCTCATCCGTCCAGCCGCCAGAACAGCGCTTTCAGATACCCGCTTTCGGCCAGTTGCGGCAGTTGCGGATGGTCCGGCCCGGCGAACCCGGTGTGGAGGATCTGCCCCGCCCGCCCGGCGCGGCCGATCCCGCGTGCGCAAGCCGCGCGGAAGGCGGCGAGGTCGGCGGCGTGGGAACAGGAGCAGAGCGCCATAAACCCCCCGGGCGCCACCAGCGGCGCGGCCAGGCGCGCCACGCGCTCATAGGCGCGCAGCCCCGCGTCCAGCGCGCTGCGGTTGGGGGCGAACGCGGGCGGGTCGCAGACGACCAGATCGAAGCGCGCGCCTTCGCCTGCCAGCGCCTCCATCACCGCGAAGGCGTCGCCGCGCCGTGTGCTCAGGCGGTTCGTGAGGCCGCTCTGCACCGCCCCTTCTTCGGCCAGCGCCAAGGCGGGGGCAGAACTGTCCACCGCCAGCGCGCGCTCGGCCCCGGCGGCGAGGGCTGCCAGCGCGAAGCCGCCGACATGGGCGAAGACGTCCAGCACCTTTCCGCCGCCGCTTACCAAGGACGCGGCAAACGCGTGGTTCGGGCGCTGGTCGAAGAACAGCCCGGTCTTCTGCCCGCCCAGCACATCGGCCATGTAGGTGGCGCCGTTCATGGGCACGGGGACCGGGGCATCGACGGTGCCGCGCAGCACCTCGGTCACCTCGGGCAGACCCTCCAGCGCGCGGGCGCGACCGGTGCCGTTGCAGACCACGCGGGCCACGCCGGTGGCCGCGACCAGCGCGTCCACCAGCGGCTCCAGATGCGCCTGCGCCCAGGTGGCGTTGGGCTGGATCACCGCCAGATCGCCGAAACGGTCGATGATGACGCCGGGCAGGCGGTCGCCTTCGGCATGGATCAGGCGGTAGAAGGGCGTATCGAACAACCGCTTCCGCAGCGCCAGCGCGTGGCGCAGGCGGGCGGTCAGCCAGTCAGGCCCGATCTCGGCCGCCGGGTCGCGGTCCAGCATCCGGGCGATGATCTTCGAGTTCGGGTTGACGGTGACAAGGCCCAGCGCGCGGCGCTCGCCATCCTCCAGCACCGCCAGCGCGCCGGGCTCCAGCGCGCGGGTGCGCCGGTCGGTGACAAGCTGGTCGGCATAGACCCAGGGGAAGCCGTGGCGCAGTGGGCGCGGGTCGACCTTGGGGCGCAGGCGGACGGTGGGGCGCGGAGGGGTGTCGGACATGCGGGCGGGCACCGGGGTTGCGGAACGGACGTCTTCGGCGATACCGCAGCCGCCGGGCAGATGCCAGCGGCGGATGCGAGGCGGCGCGCGCTTGCGTCCCGGGCGAAAGGGTGCGAGAAACTTCACATGGTAAGTAAGGTCGCCCCCACCAACGACGCGCCCACCGCCGGAACGGCAGGCGACCCCGCTGCTCGTGACGACCAGCGCCCGCTGCTGGGCGTGTTCTGGATGCTGGTGACGGGGTTCTGCTTTGTCGCGGTGACGGCGATCGTCAAGTATCTGGGCGACGACATGCCCGCGGCGCAATCGGCCTTCCTGCGCTATCTGCTGGGGTTGGTGTTCCTGCTGCCGATGATCCCGGCGCTGCGCGCGGCGCGCCTGTCCCCGCGGGATTACCGGCTGTTCGGGTTGCGCGGGATCGTCCATGCGCTGGGCGTGATCCTGTGGTTCTATGCCATGACCCAGATCCCGCTGGCCGAGGTGACGGCGATGAACTACCTCGCGCCGGTCTATATCACCATCGCGGCGGCGATCTTCCTGGGCGAGCGGCTGGCCTGGCGGCGGGTGATGGCGGTGGTGGCGGCGCTTCTGGGGGCGCTGATCATCCTGCGTCCCGGGTTCCGCGAGCTTTCGCCCGGCCATATCGCCATGCTGGGCACGGCGGCGTTTTTCGCGTGGTCCTACATGCTGGCGAAGGTGATGTCGGGGACCTCGAACGCGGCGGTGGTGGTGGGGATGCTGTCGATCACGGTGACCATCGGGCTGGCGCCCTTTGCGTGGTGGGTCTGGGTGACACCGACGCTGGAGCAACTGGCGTGGCTGTTCCTGGTGGCGCTGTTTGCCACCGGCGGGCATTACGCCATGACGCTGGCCTTTGCCGCGGCGCCGATCACGGTGACGCAGCCGGTGACCTTCCTGCAACTGGTCTGGGCGGTGCTGATCGGGGCGATGTTCTTTGGTGAACCGGCGGATATCTGGGTGATCGCGGGCGGGTCGGTGATCATCGGCGCGGTGTGCTTCATTTCATGGCGCGAGGCGATGCTGAAACGCGCCACCGCCCGCGCCGCCACTCCGGCTGGGGCGCCGCCGACGGCCTGAGTGAGCGCGCCCGCCCGGGGGCCGTACGGGTGGGTGGGGTACGGCCCGGGCGGGTGGGCTGTGGCTGGCGCGCAGCGCAAGGACGGAGTCAGAGCAGGCTGCGCACCTTGTCGGCGACCGCTTCGGCGGTGATGCCGAAATGACGGTAAAGCTCGGGCGCCGGAGCCGAGCCGCCGAATCCGTGCATGCCGACGAAGCCCGATTTCTCGCGCCGCCCGCGTTCGCCGAAAAGCCAGCGGTCCCAGCCGAAGCGGATCGCGGCCTCGACCGCCACGCGCACCGGACCGGCGGGCAGCACCTTGCGGCGGTAGCTCTCGGGCTGCTCCTCGAACAACTCCCAGCAGGGCATGGAGACGACGCGGGTGCCGATCTTTTCCTCGTGCAGAATATCGCGCGCGGCCATGGCGATTTCGACCTCGGAGCCCGTGGCCAGCAGGAGCGCCCGGCGTGGCCCTTCGGCATCGGCCAGCACATAGGCGCCCTGCGCGGTGAGGTTCTTCATCTTGTGCTCAAGCCGCAGCGTCGGCAGGTTCTGGCGGCTGAGCGCCAGCACCGACGGCGTGGCGGGCGCGGTCAGCGCGCATTCCCAGGCCTCGGCGGTTTCCACCGTGTCGGCGGGGCGGAAGACGTTCACGTTGGGCGTGGCGCGCAGCATCGCCAGATGCTCGACCGGCTGGTGCGTCGGCCCATCCTCGCCCAGTCCGATGCTGTCATGGGTCATCACATAGACCACCGGCTTGCCCATCACCGACGACAGCCGGATCGCCCCGCGCGCGTAGTCGGTGAAGCACAGGAAGGTGCCGCCATAGGGCCGCACGCCGCCGTGCAGCGCCATGCCGTTCATCGCCGCCGCCATGCCGTGTTCGCGGATGCCGTAATGGACGTAGCGGCCCTTGCGGTCCTCGGGGCCGAAGATGCCCATTCCGGCGGTCTTGGTGTTGTTGGACCCTGTCAGGTCGGCCGAGCCGCCGATGGTTTCCGGCATCACCTTGTTGATGACCTCCAGCGCCATTTCCGAGGATTTGCGCGTCGCCACCTTGGGCGCGGTCTCGGACACCTGCTTCTTCAATGCCCGCAGGGCCGAGGTCAGTTTCTTCGGCGCTTCGCCCGCCATGCGGCGGTGGAATTCGGCCTGCTTGGCGTTCGAGAGCTTGGCCAGCCGCGCTTCCCATTCAGCGCGTGCGGTGGCGCCGCGCGCGCCGATGGCGGTCCAGGCCTCGCGCACCTCGGCCGGGATCTCGAACGGGGCGTGGGGCCAGC
>SKMI01000062.1 GCA_007121115.1 Paracoccaceae bacterium
ACGCCGTGGCGGGTCATGATCTCGTTCAGGTCGGGGCGTTCGTCGTAGAACACGTCCGCCGAATAGATCCCGCCCACATGGGCGCGAATGCTGCGCGCCTCGGCCGCCGCTGCGGCCGCACGCAACAGGCCCCAGTCGGCGCAGGGGGCAAGGTTGAGCTCGCGCAGCATCCCGCTTGACGGCGTCGACAGCGTGGTGGCGGTCATGGCCAGCACCAGATCGCGGATCTGCACGTGCGCCTGCATCGCCCCGGCCGAGCCGATGCGGATCAGCGTCTTCGCGCCATAGTCGCGGATCAGCTCGTTGGCGTAGATCGACATCGACGCCATCCCCATGCCCGAGCCGTGGATGGTCACGCGCCGGCCCTTCCAGGTGCCGGTATAGGCCAGCATCCCGCGCACCTCGTTCACCAGTTCGGCGCCCTGAAGGAAGGTCTGCGCCGCCCAACGGGCGCGATACGGGTCGCCCGGCATCAGCACGGTTTCAGCGATCTGGCCGGGGGCGGCCCCGATGTGGATGGTCATGGCGGCTCCGTCGCTTGGGGGTTCTTCGCAGGCTAGTCGGAGACGCGAGCCCCGGCAAGCGGCGCAAGCTCGCGCCGCAGGTGGCGGGCGGCGGTGCGGTCGGTCCAGTAGTTTGTGTGCCCGCCCGCAGGCATGGGGATTTCCCGCGGCCAGACTTCGACGGGCCGCTCGGCGTGGTGACGGGGGGCGTCGACATGGGTGCCGACGAAGTCGTCCACGCGAAACAGGTTCACCCAGTCGTCCAGCGCCGCCTCGGGCGCGGTGCCACGCCTGCGCCAGACCGCGCGCGCTTGCGGCGGGGGGAAGCTGGCGGGAAAGTAGGTGTTGTAGAGATGCGTGTAGGGCGAGCCCATGGTGATCAGCCGGATCGGGGTGTCCGCATGCAGGCGCTCCCGCCAGCCTGCTGCCTCGGAGGCCAGGACTTCCAGCGCAATCACCGTACCCTGGGAGTGTGAGACCAGCACGATCTCGTCCGGCGTTTCATCCATGATCAACTGCTCCATCAGCACGTTCATGCGCTCGCGGATGCGGCGGCGCAGCCAGTAGCCGCGCGCGGTGAAATCGCCCGGCGGATCGGGGCGCAGGCCAAGGGCGCGCTCGACGAAGGTGCGGCTGTGGTGGCGCTGCGCGGGCTCAACCTCGGCCAGCGCGGGATCGCGTGAGTTCCAGGAATAGTCGTTGATCCAGGCCAGCACATCGGTGGCGATGCCCAGTCCGGCGGCAAAGGCGGTGCGGAAAGTGGTCACAAGGGCGGCACCGACAAGGGCGACCGCGGCCAGAACCGCCGGCGTCCAGTCGGCCAGAAGCGGGCGAAGCCTTGCCGCAAGCGGGTCATCGCCAGAGCGCAGCGCGTCCCAGCCGATCCCCAGCAGCAGGATCAGGAAAAGGGCCAGCGCGGTCAGCATCCACGGGCAGAATATCAGCCGGTAGCGTTCGGCCAGCGTATCCGGGTCGTCCATATAGCGCGCCGGGTCGAAGCCGCGCTTCAGCGCGCCCTTGGCGACCTGGACGCGCAGCGCGGCAAAGATCAGCAGCCCCAGCGCCAGCACCGCCGGAAGCAGCCCGCGCAGGGCCGAGGTGACATGCGTGGGTTCGGGGATGATGTCCGACCCCAGATACCCTACGCTGCCCCACAGCGCCGAGATAAGCAGGAACCACAGCAACAGCATCAGCCCCAGCGCGGGGACGGTGACATTGACCACATCCGGGCGGCGCCCCTGCCACTGCCGCAGGCTACACGCTGCCCAGACCGAGAGGATCAGCACGACCGCCACTGCCAGCGCCATAATCAGCAGCGCATATAGCCGCAGGCCGATGACGAAAACCCCGGTGTAGTTGTCACGGCAGTCTGCCGCCTGTTCAGGGTTATGGCCGAAGAGCGCGCAGCTGCGGTCGATGAGCCGGTTGTCGAGGCTCTCCAGCCACACCGGCGTTCCCGCCACCGCGACCAACAGCATCAGCGCCACCAACACCCCGGTCAGCATCAGCCAGCCGGCCGTGTGGCGGATGAGGAAGGCATGGGCGCGGGTCAGGAGGACATACCCTCCCCCAAGCGCGACAAGGGCAAGGAGCGACAGCATTGCCGTCTCTCTCCATCCCGACTCCGGGAGCACCCAGTTCAGCAACAGCCCCGCCAGCAGCACAAGGTTGAGCGCGATCACCGGCCCGTGCAGGGTCAGCACCGCGCCCGAGGCGGCGCGGCGCAGGGTTCGGTCGGAGCCGAACGGCTCCGGGAACAGCGCGCGCGCGTTTTCGCGGATGGCATGGCCCAGGCCCATGGCGATGCGAAAGAATCCCAGCACCAGTCCAAGCGCCCCGCCACGTGGCTCGGCAATATCGCCCCAGAAGAAATCGGCCACCACGCGTTCATGGGTGGGGGCATTGGACCCGGCGCCGTCCCCGGGCGCCTCGCGGAACCGGCGGAGGCGGGCGGGAAACACCTGCGCCTTGCCGTCCCGGTCATGGCGCGGGTGTTCGCGCAGGTGGAAGTCATCGCTGGTCATGGCGCGGTAGCGGGGTGCTGGCGGTTCGACGGCGCGCGTGCCGGGGGCCTCGGGGTGGGGCGGCTCCAGCGCGGTGGACAGCATGTCGGTCGACACGCCGGCTTCGCGTACGCCGACCCCGTGGACGACAACGATCAATTGCTTGCCCATGATCCCCCCGTTCCCGCAAATCAACGCGAAGTAGAGCACCCGGAGCGGCCTGACGCAACGGGCCTTTCCATGCCCGCGCGGCTGCCCTATAGGAGGCGCGCGACACCCGGACCCGTTGGAGCCCGCCGCCATGCGCACAGCCAGCATCACCCGCAAGACCGCCGAGACCGATATCGCCGTGACCCTCGATCTGGATGGCAGCGGCGCGTATGACTGCGCCACGGGGGTGGGGTTCTTCGATCACATGCTGGACCAGCTGGCCCGACACGCGCTGATCGACATCAAGCTGCGCGCCACCGGAGATCTGCACATCGATGACCATCACACGGTCGAGGATTGCGGCATCGCACTGGGGCAGGCGCTGGCGCAAGCACTCGGCGACAAGCGCGGCATCCGGCGCTATGGCGAATGCGCTCTGGTGATGGATGACGCGCAGGTGCGCTGCGCGCTGGACCTTTCGGGGCGGCCGTTTCTGGTCTGGAACGTGGCGTTTCCGACAGCGAAGATCGGCAGCTTCGACACCGAACTGGTGCGCGAGTTCTTTCAGGCGCTGGCCACCCATGCCGGGATCACCCTGCATCTGGACACGGTGCACGGGGTGAACAGCCACCACATCGCCGAGGCTGCCTTCAAGGCGGTGGCGCGCGCCCTGCGCATGGCGGTCAAACCCGACCCCCGCAAGGGCGATGCGATCCCGTCCACCAAGGGCACGCTCTGAGCGATGCTGACGGTTCTGGTCGATTATGACAGCGGCAATCTGCATTCGGCGCAAAAGGCATTCGAGCGCATGTCGGCCGAGGTCGGCGGCGGCGCGGTGCTGGTGAGCCACCGGGCCGAGGATGTGGCCCGCGCCGACCGCGTGGTGCTGCCGGGCGACGGCGCGTTCCCGGCCTGCCGCGCGGCGCTGGACGCAGTGCCGGGGATGGTCGAGGCGTTGCAGGACGCGGTGCAAACACGCGCGGTGCCCTTCATGGGAATCTGCGTGGGCATGCAGTTGCTGGCCGATATGGGGCGCGAATACCGCGATGCCCCGGGGCTGGGCTGGATCGGCGGCGAGGTGGCGCGGATTGCGCCGGATGATCCGGCGCTGAAAGTGCCGCACATGGGTTGGAACGATCTGGTCATCGACCGCGCGCATCCGGTGCTGGACGGGCTGGCGAGCGGCGATCATGCCTATTTCGTCCATTCCTATCACTTCCGTGTCGCCGATCCGGCACACTTGCTGGCGCATGTGGACTATGGCGGGGCGATCACCGCGATCGTCGGGCGCGACAATATCATCGGGACGCAATTTCACCCGGAAAAGAGCCAGGCGCACGAGCGCCTTGCGCATGTCGATTACGGCGACGCGATCACCGCCATCGTCGGGCGCGACAACGTGATCGGCAC
>SKMI01000333.1 GCA_007121115.1 Paracoccaceae bacterium
GCCGCACAGGCGGTTTCGGGCCCCGGTGTGCGTTTGTTCCTGCGGGGGGCGGCCGCGCCTTTTCACCCCGCCGGAATGCTGCTACGCGGCGGGCATCCGGGACGTCCGGGCGCGCATCTCGCAGGTGAATGATGAGCCATTTCGAAGCGGTCCTGCTGGGGCTGGTGCAGGGCATCTTCATGTTCGTGCCGGTCAGTTCCACGGCGCATCTGGTGATCGTGCAACATTTTCTGATCGCGCGCGGCTCGGACATGCCGCCGCCGGACAGCCCGGCCATGATCCTGTTCGATCTGGTCGTCCATGTCGGCACGCTTGTGTCGATCGCCATCGTCTTTCGCAAGAGCCTGAGCGCACTCATCCGCGCCACCCTGCGCGAAACCGGCGCGCTGCTGGCACCGCAAGGCGGGGGCCGCGCACTGGGGCCGTTTTCGCGGCTGATGCTGATGGGGGTCATCACCGTCGGCGTGACCGGGGTGCTGGGGCTGCTGCTGAAACGCAGTTTCGAGACGGTCTTTGGCGCGCCCTGGATCCTGGTGTTCACGCTCTCGACCACGGCGGCGCTGCTGTATCTGACCGACCGGCTGGGCAAGCGGCCGCTGGGGGTCAAGGATATCGGCCCGCGCATGGCCGTGATCATCGGTATTGCACAGGCGCTGGCGCTGGCCCCGGGGATCAGCCGCAGCGGCATCACCATCATTGCCGGGCTGTTCGCCGGGCTGAAGCGGCGCTGGGCGGCGGAGTACAGTTTTCTGGTAGCCATCCCCACCATCCTTGCCGCAAGCCTGGTCCAGGCGGTCGAGGTCCGGGGCGTGGGCGGCATCGCCGAGGTTGGCGCCGGGCCCATGGCGGTGGGGTTTGTCGTTGCCGCCATTTCAGGCACGGTGGCGCTGCGTCTGGTGCTGGCCCTGCTCTATCGCGCGCAGCTCAAGGTGTTTTCCGTCTATCTGATTGCGCTCGCGGCGCTGATCGGTTTCGGCGTGCTGGATGGGATGCTCTGACGCAACGTCTTGTAGCCGCCCGGGACGCCGCCTTCGGCACCATGCCCACACCCGGGGCAATCGGCTTTCATGCCGCGCCTTGCCGCGCTAGGTATCGGGTGGCCGAGGCATCCGCACTTGCAGCGGGCCCTTCGGCCAATGGTCACCGCTTCGCCCTGGCACCCGCAACCGGCGGACCGCTCGTGGCACGGCCAGAAGGATACCGCATGAAACACCCGTCTTCGCCCCTGCCCGGCAACACCCCCGCGCCCGAGGACCTGCGCGCCTGGGACCGGGACCACAACCTGCACCCGTGGGCCGACGCCGCGCAGTGGCGCGAGACCGAGTATCCGCGCATGGAGACGGCCCAGGGCATCCATGTCTGGGACGCCGACGGGCGCAGGCTCATCGACGGGCCGGGGGGCATGTGGTGCGTCCAGATCGGCTATGGCAATGCCGAGATGGCCGAGGCGATCGCCGAGCAGGCGCTGCGCATGACCTATGCCTCCCCCTGGTCGGCGACCAGCGGTCCGGCGGCGGTGCTGGCGCGGCGGCTGGCGGAGCTGGCGCCGGGCGATCTGAACACCGTGCATTTCACCACCGGCGGTTCCACCGCCGTGGACACCGCGCTGCGCACCATGCATTTCCTGAACAACCGCCTGGGTCGCCCGGAAAAGAAGGTGATCCTGGCGCGCGAGAAGGGCTATCACGGCTCCACCTATCTTGCCGCCAGTGTCACCGGCAAGGAGCGGTTCCGCACCCGGTTCGATGCGGACGCCGCACCGGTCCATTTCCTGCCGGACGTGAACCCCTATCGCCGCCCCGCAGGCATGAGCGTGGAGGACTGGTGCGACGCCAAGGTGGCGGACCTTGAAAACGCCATCGCCGAGATCGGGGCGGACCGCATCGGCGCCTTCATCGCCGAGCCGATCCTGTGTTCCGGCGGCGTGATCGTCCCGCCCGAGGGTTATCATCGCCGCACGCACGAGATCTGCCGCCGCCATGACATTCTCTATATCTCGGACGAAGTGGTGACCGGCTTCGGGCGGCTGGGCCACTGGTTCGCATCCGAGGACGTGTTCGGCATCCAGCCGGACATGATCACCTGCGCCAAGGGGCTGACCTCGGGTTACCTGCCGCTGGGCGCCTGCATCATATCGGACGCGGTGATGGAACGGCTGCGCGAACCGGACGGCTCGGCGGTCTTCTACAACGGCTATACCTATTCCGGGCATCCCGTCGCCTGCGCCGCGGCGCTGAAGAATATCGAGATCATGGAGCGCGAGGGCATCCTGGACCACGTCCGCGCCCTGACCCCGCATTTCCAGGCCCGCCTGGCGGCGCTGGCCGACCATCCGCTGGTCGGCGATGTGCGCGGCATGGGGTTTCTGGGCGTGGTGGAGGCCAAGCCCGGCCCCGCAGGCACGCTGGACGAGGACAGCCGCTTTGGCGCCATGCTCGACGCCGCCTGCGAAGAGATGGGGCTGATGCTGCGTCCGCTCTACAACATGGCTGTCTTCTCGCCGCCGCTGATCATCACCCGCGCGCAGATCGACGAGATGTTCGACATCCTCGCGCGCGGACTGGACCGGGTGGCGGATCGGATGAACGGTGCGGACAAAGGGATGTGACCGCGTCCCGTGGTGCCGCTGAAAGGCACCAGCACTTCGTTTTTGCTTGTTCCTTTCTGTCTTGCATTGCCGTTATCCACCGGAAAGACAAGGTAAATTCTGCCCCGAAGCTGCCGTGCCGGGTCCGGCCCTATCCAGCACCTGGGGTGGATAGGATATGCGGGCGAAGGACAGGCTGAGGCGGGTTTTCTCAAGTCACCTACGGTAAGCAAACACTGCGCTGGGGCCGGGCTGTAGCGTATCGAGCGCGCGGATGGCAGGTCCGGCGAACGCAACGGCACCGCTGACCGCTTCGGCGCGCAACGCCGCGCAACGCGGACCCCTCAAGTTCACGGACGAGCACGCAGGGTTCTTCAACGCCTGCAGGCGCACAGATACGTCGCCAAGCGCGTAACGGTCCACATGCCCACGACCTCAGCTTCGTCGCGGTCGCATGGACAATCGTCGCGACAGCCCGATTTTGACGACAATCCAGAAAAAATCCCGCCTGTGTCCAGAATCCTCCCAAATCCAGCCTTCTTTGCAGAGTTGTTAAAAACTGTGAAAAATTGTTCGGGCCGGCGTGCAGCCTCTCGAGCTTTGGTGGGAAGAGGCCGCGGGACGAAAACGTGTCGGCCTGACGAAATCCCCCCAGTTGCTTCATGGCACGCCTGTCCGGACCCGAACCGGAAGGAACCGAGCCAATGAAGACAACTTTCCTTGCCGTTGCCATCGCGAGCCTCGTGAGCACCGGCGCAGCCGCGGCCGGCAGTGTCAGCGTCGATCTGCTGGCGCACAAGCTGGTCGAAACCACCGATGACGCCGGTCTTGTGGTGACCGAGCGTCAGGAACTGGAAACGGTGCTGCCGGGTGACCGGCTTGTCTACAGCATCGCGCTGACCAATGCCGATGCCGAACCTGCGACCGACCTGGCGCTTGCGCTGCCGGTGCCGGAAGAGGTCCAGCTTGATCCCCACAGCTTTGTCGGCAGCACCGAGTTTGCGGTGCTGTTCGCCACCCGTGATGCACCCGAGGACTTCGACGTCTTCGATGTGCTGACAGTGCCGACCGAGGATGGCGGCACACGGCTTGCCCTGCCCGATGATCTTGTGGCGGCGCGGGTCGAAATTGCCGAACTCGCGGCCGAGGCCGAGGCCACGGTCGAGTACGAGGCAACCCTGCGCTGAGGCTTTCGGGCCCCGGCACCCCACCCGAAGACCCCCAACCAAACCTATCGAGGAGACCCTGACCATGAAACTGACCCGCCTTCACCTGCCCGGCGTTGCCGCGGCGCTTCTGATGTCCACCGCGCTTGCGGCCCATGCCAGCTCCGGCACCACTGCAGGCACCACGGTGACCAACACCATCAGCATGAGCTACACCGCCGGTGCCAGCTCCGTGTCGGTGGACGAGGCCGCCACGCGCAGCTTCACCGTCGACCGCAAGGTCGATTTCGAGATCGAC
>SKMI01000089.1 GCA_007121115.1 Paracoccaceae bacterium
GCGCAGTTCTTCAAACCCTGGAACGCCGCCTATCAGGACTGGGCCGTCGCGCGCGGGCTCTACGACAGCCCGCAGCCCTACGTCTTCAACCTCTACCTGGAGCCCCTGCGCACGTTCCAGCGCGCCGCCGAAGGCCATGGGCCGCACCAGCCCCCCGACCACCTGCGCGCCCGCCTGATGGAAAGCATGGACCCGCTGCCGGTGTGGTATCCCCCCTTTTCGAACCCCGAGGCGGACAGCTTCCCGCTCCACGCCCTGACCCAGCGCCCCATGGCCCATTACCACTCCTGGGGCAGCCAGAACGCCTGGCTTCGCCAGATCCACGGGCACGCGCCGCTCTATGTCTCGGGCGCCATCTGGCTGGAACACGGTTTCACCGAGGGCGACTGGGCCACCCTCACCTCACCCCATGGCACCATCACCCTGCCCGTGGTCCGCATGAACGCGCTCAACCCGCACACGGTCTGGACCTGGAATGCCATCGCCAAACGCCGCGGCGCCTGGGCGCTGGACCGGGACGCCCCCGAGGCCACGCAAAGCGCGCTCCTCAACCACCTGATCCACGAACTTCTCCCACCCAAGGGCGACGGGCTGCGCTGGGCCAACTCCGACCCGGTCACCGGACAGGCCGCCTGGTACGACCTGCGCGTGCGGATCGAGAAAGCGCCCGCAGGCCAGCGCCTTGGCCGCCCGGACCACCCCGCACAAGCCTCCCCCGTCCCGCTCCCGCCCCGCAACCTCGCCCATGAGACAAAGCCCTGACATGCCGCTTCATCTTGCCCCAAATACCCATCCAACGCCGCACCCCGGCACGCCGCGCAAACGGCGAGCGCCGTGGCCGCTCACCAACCAGCGCCGCCGCCGACCCAAGGCCACGCCCACCGCCGCAGGGGCGCAAGGCTCCATGCGGCTTCATCTTGCCAAAAATACCCGAATCCCACCCTTTGCCAGGAGCACCGCGCCCGAGGGAGGCACCCCATGACCTCCCTGCCCGCGCCCCCCGACCGCAAGCTCGGCCTCGTCATCGATCTGGACACCTGCGTCGGCTGCCATGCCTGCGTGATCGCCTGCAAGGGCTGGAACACCGAAACCTATGGCGCGCCGCTGTCGGACATGGACGCCTGGGGCGCGGAACCGGAAGGCACCTTCCTGAACCGTGTCCACAGCTTCGAGGTCAGGCGCGATGACGCGCCCCCGATGGTGGTGCATTTTCCCAAGTCATGCCTGCATTGCGACGATGCCCCCTGCGTCACCGTCTGCCCCACCGGCGCCAGCCACAAACGTGCCGAGGACGGGATCGTGCTGGTGAACGAGGACGCCTGCATCGGTTGCGGCCTCTGCGCCTGGGCCTGCCCCTATGGCGCGCGCGAGATGGACGCGGCCTCCAAAGTGATGAAGAAATGCACCCTCTGCGTGGACCGTATCTACAACGAAAACCTCTCCCCGGAAGACCGCGAACCCGCCTGCGTGCGCACCTGCCCGGCGGGCGCGCGCCATTTCGGGGACCTCGCCGACCCCGACAGCGCCGTGTCGCAACTGGTGGCGGCGCGCGGCGGCATGGACCTGATGCCCGAACAGGGCACGAAGCCGGTGAACAAATACCTGCCCCCACGCCCCCGCGACACACTCGCCACGCCACCCCTGCGCCAACCGGCGCCCGAGCCTGACCAAGCCCCCGCATCCGGCTTTCTGGGCTGGCTCGACCGTGCGCTGGACCGGCTCTGAACCATGCACCCGGCACCGTCGCTCATCGTCTTCACCGTATTCTCGGGGCTGGGCTTCGGCCTTCTGGCCTGGCTCGGACTGGGCGCAGCGCTGGGCGGGCCGGTGCCGCTGGGCTGGGCGGCCTTCGGCTGGTACGGGCTCGGCTACGGGCTGGCGGGCGCGGGCCTCATTGCATCGGCCTTTCACCTTGGGCACCCGGAGCGGATGCTTCTGGCCTTCACGCAATGGCGCTCGAGCTGGCTGTCGCGCGAGGCGGTTCTGGCGGTGGCCACCCTGGCGCTGATGGCGCCCCATGCGTTCGGGTCGGTGTTCCTCTCCGCGCCCTTGCCGGTCTTCGGCGCGCTGGGCGGCGCGCTGGCGCTGGTCACGGTGCTGGCCACAGCGATGATCTACGCCAGCATCCGCGCCGTGCCGCGCTGGCATCACTGGACCGTCCCGGCGGTGTTCCTGAGCGCGGCGCTGGCGGGCGGCGCGCTGCTGGCCGGGCAGGCGCTGGCGGGCGCGGCGCTGCTGGCCACCCTTGCCGCGGCGCTGGTAGCGCATTGGCGCATCGGCGACGGGCGGTTCCGCGCCAGCGGGTCGGACGCGGGCACGGCGACCGGTCTGGGCGGGCTTGGCACCGTGCGGCTGCTGGAGCCGCCGCATTCGGGCCGCAACTACCTGCTGCGCGAGATGGTGCATGTGGTCGGCCGCCGCCACGCGATGAAACTGCGGGCGATCGCGCTGGGTGCAGGCGTGGCGCTGCCGCTGGCGCTGGTGCTGCTGGCCCCCGCCTCGCCCATCGCGCTGGGTCTGGCCGCGCTCTGGCACGCCGCCGGGATGCTGGCCGCGCGCTGGCTGTTCTTTGCCGAGGCCGAGCATGTCGTCGGCCTCTACTACGGCCGCGAGCCCGCCCGCGCCTGAGCACCATCGGTATCACCCCCTTCCCAAGCGCCCGCGAAGGGTGACGGGGCGGGTGGGTGGGGTCACCCTTCGCGGGCGCTTCAGCCCGCCGCCTGTGCCAGCAGGGGCGGCACGCGGTCGGCTTCGGGGCGTATCGGGTGCCAGGCCTGGGCCAGTTGCAACAGCGCCGCATCGCCTCCGTGCGGCCCGATGATCTGCACGCCCATGGGCACCCCTGCCGGCCCGAACCCGGCGGGAAGGCTGACCACCGGCAGGCCGATCAGGCTGGCGGGCACCACCACCTCCATCCAGCGGTGATAGCTGTCCATCTCTCGCCCTGCGATGCTTTCGGGGTGCACCGCGCGCTTGTCGAAGGGCCAGACCTGCGCCGTGGGCAGGGCCAGCGCGTCGAAGCGCCGGAACAGCGCCGCCGCTTCGGCATACCAGCGCGACCGGATCGCGCTGGCCTCGCGCAGATCCTCCGCCGTCACCTCGCGGCCCAACTCGATCTCCCAGATCACTGCCGGTTTCAGCTTCGCGCGCATCGCTTCATCATCGTAGAAGGCGCCAAGCTTGCCCGCCACGGCATAGGCGCGCAGCACGCACCAGGCCCACCAGAGGCTGCGCGCCTCCATCGGCGGCGCGCAGCCCTCCACCCACACGCCTGCCGATGGCCAGCGCGCCAGCGCCGCCTCGCAGGTGTCCAGCACTCCGGCTTCCATCGGATAGGCCCCGCCCCAGTCACGCAACCAGCCGATGTGCCGCCCGGCGACCGGCGCGGCCAGCCGGTCGACGTAACTCTCGGACGGCAGGCCGAAGGGCATCGCCGGGTGCGGCCCGGCCTGCACCTCCAGCAGGGCGGCCAGATCGCGCGGGCTGCGCGCCATGGGCCCGTCGGTGGCGATGGGGTGCAGGAAGCTCTCCTCCCCCGGCCCGTCCGGCACCCGGCCCCAGCTTGGCCGCATCCCGTAGACATGGTTCCACCCGGCCGGGTTGCGCAAGCTGCCCATCATGTCCGAGCCATCCGCCACAGACACCATCCCCAGCGCCAACGCCACCGCCGCCCCGCCCGAAGAGCCACCGGCACTGCGCGAGGGCTCCCAGGCGTTGCCCGTCGCCCCGAACACCGGGTTGAAGGTGTGGCTGCCCAGCCCGAATTCGGGCGTGTTGGTCTTGCCGATGATGATCGCGCCCGTCGCGCGCATCCGCGCCACCAGCAGGCTGTCGGCCGCGGCCTTCTGGCCCGCCAGCAGGGGCGAGCCCTTTGTGGTCGGCAGCCCCGCCACGTCCTGCAGGTCCTTCACCGCGAGCGGAAGGCCGTGCATCCATCCCTTGCCCTCGCCCTTGCGGAGCGCGTTGTCGGCGGCGCGGGCCTCGGCCATCAGCGAGGAGGCGTCGCGCAACGAGACAATGGCGTTCACCGTCCCGTTCAAGGCTTCGATCCGCGCCAGTGTGGCGGCCATCAACTCCTCGGCGCTCAACTCGCCGCCCGCCAGCAGCGCCGCCTGATCGAGCGCATCCAGCGCCAGCACCTCTTGCATTTTCGCCCCTTTCCTGCTGCACCCCTGATACTATGCGCCTGCGTGGGCAGCGCGGCAAGCATCGCACGGCTACAGGAGGAGACCGCCATGCAAGACTCCCTTCGCTGGGGCATCCTGGGCGCAGCCAAGATCGCGCGCACCGATGTGGGCCCGGCCATCCATGCCGCGCGCGGGGCCACGCTGGCAGCACTTGCCACCACCCGGCCCGAAGCCGCCGCCCCCTTTGCCGCGCTTGCCCCCGGGCTGCGGGTGCATGACAGCTACGGCGCCCTGCTGGCCGATCCGCAGGTCGATGCCGTCTACATTCCGCTGCCCAACCACCTGCATGTGGACTGGACTCTGCGCGCCATCGACGCGGGAAAGCACGTGCTGTGCGAAAAGCCCATCGCGCTGGAGGCCGCGCAGATCGACCGGCTGATCGCGGCGCGCGATGCCAGCGGCCTGACCGTGGCCGAGGCATTCATGGTCACCCATCACCCGCAATGGGCACTGGTGCGCGACCTGTTGGCAGAGGGCGCCATCGGCACCTTGCGCCATGTCGAAGGGTGCTTCACCTACAACAACACCGACCCCGCCAACATCCGCAACAGCGCCGAGATGGGCGGCGGCGGACTGCGCGATATCGGCGTCTACCCCTGTGTGACCACACGCTTTGCCACCGGCGCCGAACCCGGGCGCCTGCGCGCCGACGTGCGGTTCGAGGGCGGCGTGGACACATTCGCCCGCGTCTGGGCGGATTTTCCGGGATTCACCATGTCGTTCTACTGCGGGATGCGTCAGGTGCGGCACCAGCACATGCTGTTCCACGGCAGCGACGGGGTGATCGACCTGTCCGCGCCTTTCAACGCCCGCGTCTATGGCGACACCCGCGTGGCCTGGACAGGCGCCGACGGCGTTCGGCACATGCGGCGCTTCAACGACATCGACCAATATGCGATGATGATTGAAACCTTCGGCGCCGCGGTCCGGGGTGCGGCGGCGTTCAACTGCCCGCTGGAGTTCTCGCGCGGGAACCAGGCGATGATCGACGCGGTCTTCGCCGCCGCGGATGGCACCGGGCACTGACAGGTATCGCCACGCGCGTCGTTTCCCGCCGGGGTTGCGTCGCGCGCAAGCGACGACGGCTTTGCGAACCGGGCTATCTGGTCGTCCGGGGCACAGGAGGGGGAACCGCCATGATCGTCATTCCGACCATCGAATTGCAGAACGGGCGCTGCGTGTCGCTGCGGCGCGGGCGGCTGGACGAGGCCGAGATCTGGCACGTGGACCCGGTGGAACGCGCCGCCAGCTTCGCCGAGGAGGGCGCGGAGTGGCTGCATGTCACCGATTTCGACGCGGTTGCGGGCGATGGGGACAACCGCGACCTGATCCAGCGCATCATCCGCGAAACGGGGCTGTCGGTGCAGGTCGCGGGCGGCATCCGCACCCGCGAGCGCGCTGCGGAATGGCTGGAACTCGGCGCGGCAAGGGTGGTGATCGGCACTGCGGCGGTGCTGAACCCGGACGTGGTCCATGAAACCGCCAAGTATCACCCCGGCGCGCTGGTGCTGGCGGTGGACGTGTTCCAGGGCAAGGTCATGAGCCAGGGCTGGCGCGAGACCAGCGCCTTCGAGCCCGCCGATTTCATCGGCCATTTCGACAGCGCGCCGCTGGCCAGCGTGATCGTCACCGATATCGACGCCGATCTGGGCGACACAGATGCCACGCTTTCGCTGATCACCTCGCTGGCCGGATGCACCCGCCACCCGCTGATCGCCAGCGGCATGGTGCGCGGGCTCGATGACATCAGCCGGTTGAAATACATGGGCAATATCGCAGGCGCCATCGTGGGCCGGGCGCTGTTCCGGCGCCAGATCAACCTGGCCGAGGCCTTGGCCGTAGCCGCAGCACCCCGGGCCAAGGACCCCGCGTTCATCTGAGCCTCAGCGCGCCCAGCCCGGCTTGCGCTTGTCGAAGAAGGCGGCGATGCCCTCGGCGGCCTCGTCGCTTTCCCATCGCGCCACCAGTTCGGCGATGGAGTGCTCGACCGCGTCCGGCCCGATCCCCGCGCCCAGCCGCTGCGCCAGCGCCTTGGCCTGCGCCACCGCGCCGGGCGCGCAGACCAGATAGGGCGCGACCTCGGCCTCGACCGCCGCGTCCAGATCACCCTCGGGCACCGCGCGGGCCAGCAGGCCCAGCGTCACCGCCGCCTCCGCGTCAAAGATGCGCGCCGACATGAAGACCCGCCGCGCCATCGCCTCGCCCATGCGGGCCAGCACATAGGGGCCGATGGTGGCGGGAATCAGGCCCAGCCGCGTCTCGGTCAACCCGAATTTTGCCCCCTGCACGCCGATGGCCACGTCGCAGACCGCCATCATGCCGACCCCGCCGCCAAAGGCCTGCCCCTGCACCCGCCCGATCAGCGGTTTCGGCAGGCTGTTGAGCGCGCCCAGCATGTCGGCCAGCTTGCGCGCCTCGGCCGCGCGGGTCGGACCGTCGGCGTCCATCTGCGCGCGCATCCAGCCCAGATCCCCCCCGGCACAGAAACTCGCCCCCGCCCCGGTCAGTACCACGACCCGCACGGCGGGGTCCGTGCCCAGGGCCTGCGCCGCCTCGGTCAGTTCGGCGATCATCTGCGCCGAGAGCGCGTTGTGCTTCTCGGGCCGGTCCAGCGTGAGCCGCGCCACCCCGCGCGGGTCGGTGTCGATGGTGATGGTCTGATATGTCATGCGCTGATCCCCCTTGTTGTCGAAGGGCCGGGCCCGGAGCGCGCCCCACCCATCCACCCACCCTGCGCGCACCGGGCCCGGCCCCGCTTCAATCATCCGTCTGGCCGCGAAGTCCACGCGCCAGCGCCGCCGCCTCGGCCAGCACCGCGCGGTCCAGCTCTGTCGCCCAGCCCTGCCCTTCCAGCCAGTCCTGCACCGTCTCGGTCGCCACATTGCCCGAGGCGCCAGGCGCATAGGGACAGCCCCCCAGCCCCCCCACGGCAGCATCGAACACCCGCAGCCCATGCTCCAGCGACACGGCGATATTCTCCAGCGCCCGCCCGGCGGTGTCGTGGTAATGCCCGGCCAGTGTCCCGGCGGGCAGTTCCTCCAGCACCGCGCCCAGCATGGCGGCGATCCGCTCGGGCGTCCCCTGCCCAATGGTGTCGCCAAGCGAGACCTCGTAGCAGCCCATCTCGCGCAAAGCCGCCACCACCCGCGCAACGGCCTCTGGTGCCACTGGCCCGTCATAGGGACAGTCGGTCACGCAGGAGACATAGCCCCGCACCGGCAGCCCCGCCGCCCGCGCTGCTTCGGCCACCGGACGGAACCGCTCCAGGCTCTCGGCGATACTGCAATTCAGGTTCGCCCGGCTGAACCCTTCGGAGGCCGCGCCGAAAACCGCGACCTCATCGGCCCGCGCCTCCAGCGCGCGCTCCAGCCCCTTCATGTTGGGCGTCAGCGCCGCGTAAGCCACGCCCGGCGCGCGGCTGATCCCGGCCAGCACCTCGGCGCTGTCGGCCATCTGCGGCACCCACCGGGGGCTGACGAAACTCGCCACCTCGATCCGGCGAAACCCGGCGCGGCTCAGGCAATCGACCAGCGCGACCTTCTCGGCCGTGGGGATTGCGCGCTTTTCGTTCTGCAACCCGTCGCGCGGGCCCACTTCGAAGATTTCGACCTGCTCCATCCCTACCCCTCCGGCGCCGCGTAGAAATCGCGCGTGTAGATCTGCGCGGGCCCGTCCCGCGCCACGGCCCGCTGAAATGCCGCCCGCGCCTCACAAGCCGCCAGAAACGCCGCCGCCCCCGCAGGCAACTCCACAAACCGCCGCGCCATCCACACCGCATAGCCCAGCGTGATATCGGCCACGCCGAAAGTGCCCGCCGCCCAGCCCGGCCCCACCGCCCGCAATGCGTTTTCCAGCCGCTTCGCTTCCAGGCGCATCACCGTGGGCGAGCGCATCCAGTCCTCGCGCAGCACGATATGCTGCTGCGTCAGGTTGGCCAGATGCGCGCCCAGCGTTTCGGCATAATGCAGCGCTTGCAGGAATGCCGCCCGCCCCGGCGCGCCCTCGGCCACGCGCAGATGCGGGGCGCGCGTCTCGGCCAGATACAGCAGGATCGCCCCGCTTTCGCACATCGCCTGCCCGTCGATCTCGACCGCCGGCACCCGCCCCGCGGGCGACCGCGCCAAATGATCCGGGTCGCGCAGGGACCGGTCGAAGAAACTGCACGGGATGACATCGTGTTCCGCGCCGATCTCCTCCAGCGCCCAGAGCACGCGAAAGGACCGCGATTGCGGCACATGCCACAGCCGAATCATGCCCGCACCCCCGTCCTCACGCCAAGCCCCGCCCGATTTTCTTGCCGAAAATACTCAATCCCTGCCCCGCCAACCGCGCCTGCATATACGTTGTCGCACCACCCCAGCCCCTTCATCTTGCCCAAAATACCCATGCCCGACCTCAACCCGCGCCTTACACCAAACCTGTGCGCTCACGCCTCCACCGCGTCCGGCGCCAAACGCATCAGCGCCGCCCCGGCCTCGACCTGGGCGCCCGCCTGCGCCAGCACCTCCTCGACCACCCCCGCCTGCGGGGCGGTCAGCGTGTGCTCCATCTTCATCGCCTCCAGCACCGCCAGCCGCGCACCCGCTTCGACCGTCTCTCCTGCGGCCACGAACACCGCCTTGACCAGCCCCGGCATGGGCGCCAGCACCACCCCGTCGCCCAGCCCCGCGCCCCCGGCCCGGGCCAGCGGGTCGGGGATGTCAAAGACGCGGGTCACCTGGCCGAACAGCACCACCTGCCCGCCGATCCGCTGCGCGCGCGCCTCCATGCGCACCCCGTCGACCCACCACGCCCCGGCGCGGAACCGGCAGTCCATGGCCGCCCCGTCATGGGTCGCCGTGACATGGTCGGGCCCATGCGGCTCCACCCGCAGCGCATGATCCGCATCGCCCGAAACCAGCGTCACCCCATGCCGCAACGGCGCCCAGAGCGAAAAGCCGCGCAAGCCGTCGCCACCGTCGGGCGCCTCCAGCCCCACTGCGGCCAGCGCCGCCAGCGCCAGTTCGGGGGCGCGTGCTTCAGGCGTGGCGGTCAGCGCTTCCAGATCCCGCGCGATCAGCCCGGTGTCCACATCCCCCGCCGCGAATCCCGCGTGCCGCGTCAGCGCCCCCAGGAAGGCCAGGTTCGTCACCGTCCCGGCCACTTCGGTCCCGACGAGCGCGGCACCCAGCCGCCGCAGCGCCACCGCACGGGTGGGGCCGTGGGTGATCACCTTGGCGATCATCGGGTCATACCAGGGGCTGATCGCATCGCCCGCGCGCACGCCGCTGTCATTGCGCGCCGCCGGATCGAACCGCAGATGCGCCAGCCGACCCGTCGCGGGCAGAAAGCCCGCGGGCACGTCCTCGGCATAAAGCCGCGCCTCAAAGGCATGGCCGGTGATGGTCAGTTCCTCCTGCCGCAGGGGCAGCCCCTCGCCCGCCGCCACGCGCAACTGCCATTCCACCAGATCGACGCCGGTGATCGCCTCGGTCACCGGATGCTCCACCTGCAGGCGCGTGTTCATCTCCATGAACCAGAACCCGTCGGGCCTGAGCCCGCGCGCGCCGTCGACGATGAATTCCACCGTGCCCGCGCCCTTGTAGCCGATGGCCTGCGCCGCCCGCACCGCCGCCTGACCCATGGCGGCGCGCATCTCCTCGGTCATGCCGGGCGCAGGGGCTTCCTCGATCACCTTCTGATGGCGGCGCTGCAGCGAACAGTCGCGCTCGAACAGATGCACCGCATCCGTGCCGTCGCCGAACACCTGCACCTCGATATGGCGCGGCTTCTGGATGAATTTTTCCACCAGCACCGCGTCATTGCCGAAAGCGGTCGCGGCCTCGCCCTTCGCACTTTCCAGCGCCTCCATGAAGCGCGCAGGGGCCTCGACCAGCCGCATCCCCTTGCCGCCGCCGCCCGCCACAGCCTTGATCAGCACCGGATAGCCAATGGCATCGGCGGCACCCGCCAGATGCTCGGGGTCCTGGTTCTCGCCATGATAGCCGGGGACCACGGGCACGCCCGCCTCGGCCATCAATGCCTTGGCCGCGTCCTTCAACCCCATGGCGCGGATCGCCGAGGCCGAGGGGCCGATGAAGATGAGCCCCGCCGCCTCCACGGCCTCGACGAAACCGGGGTTTTCGGACAGGAAGCCATAGCCCGGATGGATCGCCTGCGCCCCGGTCGTCTGCGCCGCCGCGATTATGGCTTCACCCCGCAGATAACTGTCACGCGGGGCCGGGCCACCGATGGGCACGGCGGCATCAGCGAGTTCGACATGCAGCGCGCCCGCGTCGGCCTCGGAATAGACAGCAACCGTGCGCACACCCATGGCGCGGGCGGTGCGGATGATCCGGACAGCGATCTCGCCGCGGTTGGCGATCAGGATGGTGTGGAACATCAAAGCGCCTCCATGGCCGCGCGGTGGTGCGCGGCGCTCTCGTCGGAAAAACAGCAGAAGATGACCTCGGGGCGCGGATCCGCGCGCAGGAGCCCGACCACGGTTCCCACCGCCACCCGCGCGGCATCCGCCGCCGGATAGCCGTAGACGCCGGTCGAGATCGCGGGAAAGGCCAGCGACGTCGCCCCAAGCTCGCGCGCGGCCTCGATGCTGCGCCGGTAGCAGGCGACCAGGAGGTCCGGCTCCCTCGCATCGCCGCCCTTCCAGACCGGCCCTACGGTGTGGATGACCCAGCGCGCGGGCAGATCATGGCCGCCGGTGACCCGCACCTCGCCCGTGGGGCAGCCGCCCAAAGCGCGGCATTCCTCCAGCAACGCCGGTCCCGCGGCGCGATGGATCGCCCCATCCACCCCGCCCCCGCCCAGGAGCGACTCATTTGCGGCATTCACGATTGCATCGACACGCAGCGTGGTGATGTCGGCTACGGTAACCTTTATGGGCAGTTGCATCGGCGTCTTCCCTGAACGCTTCGGCACCCCGGGCAATCTCGCCCGGCGGCCGGTCTCGGTTGGCAACGCCGGGGGGCCAGCCCCCGGGCCAAGTCACAAGCCGGGGGGCCAGCCCCCCGGACCCCCCGGGGTATTTTCGGCAAGATGAAGATGACGCAGGCTTCATCTTGCTCCAAATACCCCCGCCGGAGGCATCGAATCTCTCTTACATCCGGAAGACACCGAAGCGCGTCTCGGGGATGGGTGCGTTGAGCGCAGCGGACAGCGACAGGGCCAGCACCGAACGGCTCTTGCGCGGGTCGACGATGCCGTCATCCCAGAGCCGCGCGCTGGCGTAGAGCGGGTGCGACTGGCGTTCGAACATCTCGATAGTGGGGCGCCTGAATTCGGCTTCGGCCTCGGCGCTCCAGTCCTGCCCGGCGCGTTCCAGGGCGTCGCGCTTGACGGTGGCGAGCACGCCCGCAGCCTGCGCGCCCCCCATGACCGAGATGCGGCTGTTGGGCCAGGTCCAGAGGAAGCGCGGCGAGTAGGCGCGCCCGGCCATGCCGTAGTTGCCCGCGCCGAAGCTGCCACCCACGAGCATCGTGATCTTGGGCACCGACGTGGTCGCCACCGCGGTCACCATCTTGGCGCCGTGCCGCGCGATCCCTTCGTTTTCATACTTCCGGCCGACCATGAAGCCGGTGATGTTCTGCAGGAACACCAGCGGGATGCGGCGCTGGCTGCAGAGCTCGATGAAATGCGCGCCCTTGGTGGCGGATTCGGAGAACAGCACGCCGTTGTTGGCGACGATCCCCACCGGGCAGCCCATGACATGCGCGAACCCCGTGACCAGCGTTTCGCCGAAGCGCGGCTTGAATTCGTCGAAATATGATCCGTCCACCACGCGGGCGATCACCTCGCGGATGTCATAGGGGGTGCGCAGGTCGGCGGGGACGGCGCCGAGGATTTCCTCGGGGTCATAGGCGGGGTCTTCGGGGCTTTGCCACTGCACCGTTTGCGGCTTGACGCGGTTCAGCCCGGCCACGGCGCGGCGGGCGAGCGCGAGGGCGTGGGCGTCATCCTCGGCCAGGTAATCGGCCACGCCGGAAAGCCGCGTGTGCACGTCACCACCACCCAGATCCTCGGCGCTGACCACCTCGCCCGTCGCCGCCTTGACCAGCGGCGGACCGGCGAGGAAGATCGTGCCCTGATCGCGCACGATGATGGTCACGTCCGACATGGCGGGCACATAGGCCCCGCCGGCGGTGCAGCTTCCCATGACCACGGCGATCTGGGGGATGCCGCGGGCCGACATCTGCGCCTGGTTGTAGAAGATGCGGCCGAAATGGTCGCGGTCCGGAAACACCTGATCCTGCTGCGGCAGGTTGGCGCCGCCCGAATCGACCAGATAGAGGCAGGGCAGATGGTTGGTCTCGGCGATTTCCTGTGCGCGCAGGTGTTTCTTGACCGTCATGGGGAAATAGGTGCCGCCCTTCACGGTGGCGTCGTTGCAGACCACCATGCACTCCTGCCCGTGGATGCGGCCGATCCCGGCGATGGCGCCCGCGCAGGGGGCGGCGTTGTCATACATGCCATGCGCCGCCGTGGCGCCGACCTCCAGAAAGGGCGCGCCGGGGTCCAGCAGGTTGGCGACGCGTTCGCGCGGGGGCATCTTGCCGCGGGCGCGGTGGCGGTCCCGGGCGGTCTTGCCGCCGCCTTCGGCGGCCTGTGCCGCCGCCTGCGCGACCTCGTCCAGCGCGGCCAGGTGGGCGGCGCGGTTGGCCTGGAACGCGTCCGACCCGGTGAGCACGGCGGAGGTGAGTTTCATGGCGTATCACCCTGTTCCATAAGCGTTTCGCGCAAGGTCTTGCGCTGAATCTTGCCAGTGACGGTCATCGGCAGCGCCTCCATGAAATGCACCGCGCGGGGGGCGAGGTGGCGGGACAGGATGGCGCCCACATGGGCGCGCAGCGCCTCGGCCAGTGCCGGATCGGCCGTGTGGCCCGGCGCGGGGATGATGCAGGCGGTCACGGCTTCGGTCCGCTCGGGGTCCGGCACTCCGACCACCGCCGCAACAGCCACGGCGGGGTGGCGCATCAGGCAATCCTCGACCTCGGCCGGGCCGATTCGGTATCCGGCCGAAGTGATGACGTCATCGTCGCGCCCGATGAAGCGCAGATAGTCGCCGTCCCATTGACCACGGTCGCCCGTGCGCATCCAGTCGCCGCAGAACTTCTCCGTCTTGGCATCGGGATTCTTCCAGTATTCCAGAAACATCGAGGCCGCGCCGCGCCGGATGGCGATGTCACCCTCGCCATTGGTGGGCTGGCCGTGGGCGTCCAGCACCGCCAGATCAAATCCGGGCACCGCGCGGCCGATGGCGCCGGGGTGCGGCGGGAACAGCGCGGCACAGCTTGACGCCACCATGTTGCATTCGGTCTGGCCATAGAATTCGTTGATCGTCAGCCTGAAGGCATCCTGCCCCCAGGCCAGCATCTCGGCGCCCAGCGGCTCACCGCCCGAGGCGACGCTGCGCAGGCCCGGGATGCGCACCCCGTCAGCGCGCAGGCGCTTGAGTGCCGTGGGCGGAAAGAACACATTGCGGACAGTGGCTTCACGGATGATGTTTAAGCATTCCTGGCTGTCGAACTTGGCCATGCGCGCGGCCACCACCGGCACGCCGACGGCCAGCCCCGGCATCAGCACGTCGAACAGCCCGCCGATCCAGGCCCAGTCGGCGGGAGTCCAGAGGCAGTCGCCGGGCTGGCCCAGCAGGTCATGACTGATCTCCACCCCCGGCAGGTGGCCGGTCAGCATCCGGTGGCCGTGCAGCGCCCCCTTCGGCGCGCCGGTGGTGCCCGAGGTATACATCAGCACAGCCGCGTCCTCGGGGCCGGTGTCGGCCATTGGGTGGCGGGTATCGA
>SKMI01000185.1 GCA_007121115.1 Paracoccaceae bacterium
CCGAGGCGAACATGCACGCGGGGCTGGAGGTCTATCGCGCAGGCGGGCATGACGGTGTGGTGGCCTTCGGCGGCGGCTCGGCGCTCGATCTGGGCAAGATGATCGCGCTGATGGTAGACCAGCCGGTGCGCGTCTGGGAGCTGGAGGATGTGGGCGACTGGTGGACGCGCGCCAACCCCGACACCATCGCCCCCATCGTCGCCCTGCCGACCACCGCCGGGACCGGTTCCGAGGTGGGGCGCGCGGGCGTTTTGACCGACAGCGCGAGCCACGCCAAGAAGATCATCTTTCACCCGAAGCTGATGCCCACGGTGACCATCTGCGATCCGGAACTGACCGTGGGCATGCCCGCGCCGATCACCGCCGGGACGGGGATGGACGCTCTGGCGCATTGCCTCGAGGCGTATTGCAGCCCGCATTACCACCCGATGAGTCAGGGCATCGCTCTGGAGGGGATGCGGCTGGTGTTCGGGCACCTGCCGCGCGCCTATGCCACGCCCGATGATCTGGACGCGCGGGCGCAGATGATGGCGGCGGCCATGATGGGCGCGGTGGCGTTCCAGAAGGGGCTGGGCGCGATCCATGCCATCAGCCATCCGGTCGGCGCCGTCTACAACACCCACCATGGCACCACCAACGCGGTGGTCATGCCCATGGTACTGGATTTCAACCGACCCGCGATCGAGGGGCGGATCGACCGGGCGGCTGCGTATCTGGGCATTGACGGTGGTTTCGACGGGTTCCGCGCGGCGGTAATGGAATTGCGCCTCGCCTTCGACGTCCCGCCGACGCTGGGCGCGCTGGGGGTCGAAGCCGCGCGGCTGGACGACCTGACCGCCATGGCGCTGCAGGACCCGTCCTGCGGCGGCAATCCGGTGGCGCTGACGGCGGAGACCATGCGGGCGCTGTTCGAAAGCTGCCTGTAGCGCGCAGGAGGGGGGCGCTGCCCCCCGTCGCGCAAGCGCGACTCCCCCCCGGGTATTTCGGGCAAGATGAAGTTGCAGGGCTTGGCACGCGGATCAGCGCGGGGGCGGCAGGCGCAGGGTGCGGCGGTCGCAGGCGCGGGCGGCGAGGCGCGCGTCGCAGGGGTGCGGGGTCAGGTCCGGGGTCAGGCACAGGCGCAGCTCGTCCAGCGCGCCCTGGCGGCAGGTGAGGACGAAATGGTCTGCGGCGAGGGTGGGGTTGGCGGCGAGTAAGGTCTTGCGCAGCGTGTCGGTGCCGATGCGCGGCAGGGTGTCGAGCGCGGGCAGGTCGAAAAGATCGCGCGCCTGGGCGGTCAGCGCGTAGTAGTCGGGCGCGCTGAGCCCGCTGCAGCGCCCGTGCTTGTTCCATTGATGCCAGGCCGACCCGCCCGAGCCGAAGAGGTCCGCCTGCGCGCCGGTCTGCGCGCGCGAGGGGTTGCGGTGCGGGGTCGGGCAGAATTCGGGCCAGGTGCCGTCATCGTGCTGTGGCCAGAGCCCGTGCACGCCCCAACCTACTCCCGCGCCCTCGGCGCAGTTGGGCGCGTCGCGGTCGTCGCCTTCGCGCGCGCACCAGGCGGGCACCCAGCTGATCGCCAGAACGTAATAGTCGAAATCCCCCGCCGCATTGCGGGCGGCATCGCCGGCCCGCGCGCCGGGCGGCAGCGCCAGCAGCAGCAGGAACGCCAGTGTGAGGGTGCGCATTTGTGCTTTTCCTTCGGCCCTTGCCCGCGTATAACCCGCCTATTCCCCGAAAGCGAGGATCGGCGGGTTCCCCCGCAGCCGTTTTTCCGGCGGAAGCAGGATATGCACGCGCCCGCGCGCCGGGCCCGTCAGAGCAGGAGTTGAGCCGATGACGAAACCGCTGATGCCCAAGGCGACCGCCGTGTGGCTCGTGGACAATACCACGCTGAGCTTCAGGCAGATCGCCGATTTCTGCGGGCTGCACGAACTGGAAGTGCAGGGCATTGCCGACGGCGATGTGGCGACCGGGGTCAAGGGGTTCGACCCGGTGTCCAACAACCAGCTGGATGAAGTGGAGATCAAGCGCGCCGAGGCCGACCCCGCGCACAGGCTGAAGCTGAAGTTCAACCCCGCCGCCGTGGGCGAGGAGAAGCGCCGCGGGCCGCGCTACACGCCGCTGTCGAAGCGGCAGGACCGCCCGGCCTCGATCCTGTGGCTGGTCAAGTTCCACCCGGAACTGGCAGATGCGCAGATCCGCAAGCTGGTGGGCACCACCAACACCACCATCCAGGCGATCCGCGAGCGCACGCACTGGAACATCGGCAATATCCAGCCCATCGACCCGGTGGCGCTGGGCCTGTGTCGGCAGTCGGAACTGGACGCCGAGGTGCAGAAGGCAGCGCGCAAGAAGGCCACCGAGGGCGATGTCATGTCCGATGACGAACGCCGCAAGCTGGTGTCTACCGAGCAGTCGCTGGAAATGCCCGCCGAGCCGCGCCTGCCCGCATCCATCGCCGGGCTGGAGAACTTCAGCCTGAGCAAGCCTGCAGAGGAAGAGGCCGAGGAAACATCCGGCAAGGATGAGGATTACGCCGATGCGGACAGTTTCTTCAACCTGCCCGAGAGCGACGACGAAGACGAGGACGAAGACAACCGTCGCTAAGCGCAGCCCCGGGATGGAGCGAGGAAGACGACCATGAAGTTCACCCTGTCCTGGCTGAAGGATCATCTGGACACCGACGCCTCGCTCGAGGCGATCTGCGACGCGCTGACCGATCTGGGGCTGGAGGTCGAGGAGGTATCGGACCCCGCCGCCACCCTGGGCGCGTTCCGCATCGCGCGCGTGATCGAGGCCGCGCCGCACCCCGATGCCGACCGGCTGCGTCTTTGCCGGGTGGAGGTGCGCGAGAGCCCTGAGGCGGCCGCGCAGGAGGTTCAGGTGGTTTGCGGCGCGCCCAATGCGCGCACCGGCATGGTGGGGGTGTTCGCCCCCGTGGGCACGCGTATCCCCGGCACCGGCGTGGACCTGAAACCCGGCGTGATCCGGGGGCAGGAAAGCAACGGGATGCTGTGTTCGGAACGCGAGTTGATGATCTCGGACGATCATGAAGGGATCATTGCACTGCCCGAGGATGCGCCGCTGGGCGCGCGGTATATCGACTACGCCGGGCTGAACGACCCGATGATCTATATCAAGATCACCCCCAACCGCCCCGATGCGCTGGGCGTGCGCGGGGTGGCGCGTGACCTCGCCGCGCGCGGGCTGGGGCAGTTGAAACCGCTGACGGTGGAGCCGGTGGCGGGCGGGTTTGACAGCCCCATCGGGGTGAGCATCGACCCGGGGCTGAAGGAAAAGGGTTGCCCGCTCTTCGCCGGACGGTGGATCCGGGGGGTGAAGAACGGCCCCTCGCCGGACTGGTTGCAGAAGCGGCTGCGGGCCATCGGGCTGCGGCCCATCTCGGCGCTGGTGGACATCACCAATTTCTTCACCTTCGACTTGAACCGCCCCCTGCATGTCTTTGACGCCGACAAGGTGACGGGCGGGCTGCGCATCCATCCCGCGCAAGGGGGCGAGTCGCTGGTGGCGCTGGATGACAAGACCTACACGCTGGCCCCAGGGCACATGGTCATTTCCGACGACACCGGTCCCGAAAGCATCGCCGGGATCATGGGCGGCGCCGCTTCGGGCTGCACCGAAGACACGGTGAACGTGTTCCTGGAGTCCGCCTATTGGGACCCCATCACCATCGCCGCCACGGGGCGCGCGTTGAAGATCAACTCGGATGCGCGCTATCGTTTCGAACGCGGGGTGGACCCGGAGTTTACCCTGCCGGGGCTGGAACTGGCCACGCGGATGATCCTGGACCTGTGCGGGGGGGAGCCGTCCTCGGTGGTGATGGACGGCGCGGTGCCGGACACCACCCGCAGCTATCCCTTCGATTCGGGCGCCATGGCGCGGCTGGTGGGCATGGACATCCCCGAGGCCGCGCAGCGCGGCACGCTGGAAGCGCTGGGCTTCCGGCTGGAGGGTGACCGCGTCTTTCCGCCCAGCTGGCGGCCGGACATTCAGGGCGCGGCAGATCTGGTCGAGGAGGTGGCGCGGATCGCCTCGCTATCCAAGCTCGAAGGCGCGCCGCTGCCGCGCGCAACCGTTGGCGTGCCGCGCCCGATCCTGACGCCCATGCAGAAGCGCGAACGCGCCGCGCGGCGGCAGCTTGCGGGGCTGGGGTATAATGAATGTGTCACCTACAGCTTCATCGACGGGGCTGCGGCGGCGCTGTTCGGCGGCGGTGATGACGCGGTGCTGCTGGAAAACCCGATCTCGTCCGAGATGACGCATATGCGCCCGGATCTGCTGCCGGGGCTGCTTCAGGCGGCGGCGCGCAATCAGGCGCGTGGGGCGCAGGATGTCGCGCTGTTCGAGGTCGGACCTGTATTCTCGGGCGGCGAGCCGGGCGAGCAGGCGATCCATGCCACCGGGCTGCTGGTGGGCCATGCCGCCCCGCGCGACCCGCACGGCAGCCGCCGCGCGGTGGATGTCTTCGATGCCCGCGCCGATGCCGAGGCCGTGCTGGCCGCCATCGGCGCGCCGGAAAAGGTGCAGATCAGCCGCGACGTGCCGGGCTGGTTCCATCCGGGCCGGTCCGGGCGGATCGGGCTGGGGCCGAAGCTGGGGCTGGCGGTGTTCGGCGAAGTGCACCCGAAGGTGCTGCGCGCGCTGGATGTGAAGGGGCCGGCCATGGCCTTCAGCGTGTGGCTGGAAAACCCGCCGCAGCCGCGCAAGCGGGTGATCGCCCGGCCCGCGCTGGCAGCCAGCGACCTGCAGGCGGTGGACCGCGATTTCGCCTTTGTGCTGGATGCGCGGGTGGCGGCGGCGGATGTGGTCAACGCGGCGGCCGGGGCCGACAAGGCGCTGATCGCGCAGGTGGCGGTGTTCGACGAGTTCACCGGGCCGAAGGCCGAGGCGCAGATGGGCGAGGGCCGCAAGTCGCTGGCCATCACCGTGCGCCTGCAACCGCGCGATCGCACCCTGACCGAAGCCGAGATCGACGCCGTGGCCGCCAAGGTGGTGGACAAGGTGGCCAAGGCGACGAGTGGCACGCTTCGGGGGTGATTCCCGCCCTGATGCCGAATGGCAACGGCGCCTGCGGGGCGGGCCGAAACGTCCCGCCCCGCAGGCGCGTCACATCAGACCTTCGGCGTGAAGATGCTTCAGCCCGGCATTATGATGCAGGTGGTGGACCCGGTGGCGTAGAGCTTCCCGGCGTCCAGGCAGCGTAGCTCTGCGCTGGCCACGGCGGTGCTTCGCCCGGCGTGCTGGACATCGCCGGTGACCTCGATTTCAGTGCCGATGGGCAGGGCACGGGTGATATTCACCTTGTATTCCAGCGTCGTATACCAGAACCCCTGCGGCACAACGGTCATCACCGCGCATCCCAGTGCCGTGTCCAGAAGCGAGCCATACCAGCCGCCATGCACGCCGCCCAGCGGGTTGGTATGCCGGAATTCCGGCGCGCCGCGAAAAGCCACGTGCCCGTGCCGGACCGCGTGAATGGTGTAGTTCATGGTCCCCGCCACCGGCGGCAGCGAGTTCTTGCCCGCCAGCATCGCCTGCATGAACTCCAGCCCGCTCATGGCCAGGGTCTCGGCGCGGCTGGGCAGTTCCTCGGGGGTTTGGGCGATGAAGGGGGCGGGCATGGCAGGTCCTGTAGTGGCCGGTCTGGCGCGTGACTTTACCGGAGCGGGGGGCTGTGGCAAGGTAAGGACGTACCGCAGCCGCTCTGGCTGCGTGCCGCAATTCTGGAGCGATCATGTCCCAGACCTCGCCGTCCTGCGCGCCATTGCCGCCGCTTTGCCGACCGGCGGGCTGGGTGGCGCAGTGGCGGCGGTTGGCGAAGGTGGCGGCGCGAAATGCGCGGGCGATGGGCTGATCCGCCCGCCCAGCCCTTTCGCCTCGGAGACCGGACCCTTCCCATGACCGACCCTTATGATCCCGCCCGCGACGGCGCCGAAATGCAGTTCGACCGGCGCATGTCCTACACCGACCACCTGCAACTTGACCCGATCCTGACCGCCCAGCACCTGCGCTCGGACGCCCATGACGAGATGCTGTTCATCATCCAGCACCAGACTTCGGAACTGTGGATGCGGCTGGCGCTGCATGAACTGACCGCCGCCCGTGCCATGCTGGCCGAGGATCGCTTCCGCCCCGCCTTCAAGCTGCTGGCGCGCCTCTCGCGCATCTTCGAGCAACTCAACAGCGCCTGGGACGTGCTACGCACCATGACGCCCAGCGATTACACAAGGTTCCGCGAGACGCTGGGCCAGGCCTCGGGGTTCCAGTCCTGGCAATACCGGCTGATCGAGTTCACGCTGGGCAACCGCAACGCGGCGATGCTGAAGCCCCACGCCCACCGCCCGGACCTGCTGGCGCGGCTGGAGGCCGAACTGGCGCAACCGTCGCTCTATGCGGTGGCGGTGGCGGCGCTGGCCCGGCGCGGGCTACCGGTGCCCGAAGCGGTGCTGGCCCGCGACCCGGGCGCCCCTTGGGTGGCCGATGACGGGCTGCAGGCGGCCTGGGCGCAGGTCTATGCGGCGCCCGAGGCGCAGTGGGAACTCTATGAACTGGCCGAGAAGCTGGTGGACCTGGAGGACTATTTCCGCCGCTGGCGGTTCAACCATGTGACCACGGTGGAGCGGGTGATCGGCTTCAAGCGCGGCACCGGCGGCACCTCGGGCGTGGCGTATCTGCGCCGGATGCTGGAGGTGGAGTTGTTCCCCGAATTGTGGCACCTGCGCACCACACTTTGACGCGATGCAGGCGCGGCGTTAGGCGCGAGAATCGAATCGCTTCAAAGTCAATGGCCTGCGGTTAAGCTGGGACTCCTGAGTCCGTCGTGCGTGTTCAGACCGTCGCAGGCGGAGCGATGCTGCTTTGCAACAGGGGTGGGTGATCGATGTCAAGGGTGTCGCTGAAAGCTATCTCGCGCCGGGGGTTCATGGCCGGAGGCGCCGCCGCCGCAACGGTGGCGCTGGCGGGCTGCACGGTGGAAACGGCATCGCAGCCGCCACGGACCACGCCGGACGGACGGCCCATCGCCACCACCCGCGCAGCCCCTCTGGCGCCGGTGGCCGCGCGCTACGGGATCGAGCCGATCAATTACGCGGCGCGGCCCGATGGCCGGTTCACCATTCCCGCCCAGCCGATGAGCATGGTGCCCGAAACGCATCACCGGCAGGTCGTGCCCTATGGCGGCCCGCACCGCCCCGGCACCATCGTCGTGGACAACCGCGCACGGCACCTGTTCCTGATCCTGCCCGAAGGCCACGCCCTGCGCTATGGCGTCGGCGTGGGGCGCGAGGGGCTGGCGTTCCGCGGCACTGGCACGATCTATCGCAAGGCGGCCTGGCCGACCTGGACACCGACCGCGAACATGATCCGCCGCGACCCGTCCCTGCGCGAGTTCGCGGGCGGCTATCCGGGCGGGCTGACCAATCCGCTGGGCGCGCGGGCGCTCTATCTCATGTCAGGGGGGCGTGACCGCGGCTTTCGCATTCACGGCACGCCGGCCTGGAATTCGATCGGACATTATGCGTCCTCGGGCTGCATCCGGATGATCCAGCACGATGTGATCGATCTCTATCAGCGCGTGCCGTTGGGCACCCGCGTGGTGGTGGTCTGAGAGGGCCCGCGCCCGCGAACCGGACGGCGCCGGGGCGCGCGTGGCCGCCGAAAGGCGCGGCATCCGGAACGCACGGGCAGAAACAGGGGGAACTCCCGCGTCCCGCCGGACGGCACGTTCCGTGCCGCCCTTCGGGACTTGGGTCCGGCTGCGCGCGCAAGGCGCGCGCAGCCGCCCCGCCCAACGGGATGACGGACGCGTCAGCGGACGGAAGACGGGCGGGAGTGCCTCGTTTCAGCGCCCCACGCCTGCGCCGTGGGGCGCTACGTGAGTGCGCGTCAGGGTCAGTGCGCGTCGGGGTCAGTGAGGATCAGGACGGCGGGCGGCGAGGGCCAGCACACCGCCCAGCGCGCAGAAGCTGATCGGGAACATGGTGAAGACCCCGAACCCGAAGGCCGCATACATCCCCCCGGCCGAGGCCAGCAACAACACCCCGGCGGGGATATTGGCGCTCCGTGCCATGGCGCCCCCGGCGATCGCCATCAGCGGCGCGCCCAGGCTCATGGCGCGGATCAGCCCCGGATTGGCGACCCCGCCGGTGATTTCGGCCAGTTCGTCATAGCGGGCCAGCAATTCGGTCCAGCCGAAGCTGAAGAACCCCACCACCATCCCCCACAGACCGCCGATGATGCCCAGAACCAGTGCCGCGTTGCGCATGTGCCATCCCTTCGCCGATGCCTGTTTCGTCACTGCCGGTTTCGCACGCACTCCGCGCGCGATGCCAGTCCCGCCGCGCCGCCCTTGAATAGCGTTCGCAGGCCCTGACGTGAAGAACCTTGATTTTCACTGCGCCTGTGGCAGTCTCGGGAGAGTGCGCAAAGACTTCTGCGACCGCCCACGCCTCTGGCAGCCGGCACGAACTGGAAGACCTGGCTGCACGGCCCCGGCGCAATCCTGCCCGGGGAAGACCAACGGAGGAAGGCTGATGCCAACCGGCACTGTCAAATGGTTCAACACCACCAAGGGGTATGGCTTCATTGCCCCCGATTCGGGCGGCAAGGACGTGTTCGTCCACATCTCGGCGGTCGAGCGCGCGGGGCTGACCGGGCTAGCCGACAACCAGAAGGTGTCCTACGAGCTTCAGGAAGGGCGCGACGGGCGCTCTTCGGCGAGTGACCTGAAACTGCTCTGACGCGGGGCGCGCGCGCAATCAGCTTTCGGTTGGAAGCACACCTGCGGCGCGCAGACCGTCCCGGGTCTGCGCGGTCCACCCCAGAAATCCCTGCCCGGCGGCCACAATCGCCGGGCGCTTCATCAGGACAGGGTGCGCGGCGAGCAGGGTTTCGGAATCCTGCGCCTGCGTCTCAGGGTCCAGCGCCCGCCAATTGCGGGCGCGGCGGTTCAGCAGCGCATCGCCAAACCGTTCCAACAGCGCCGCGCGCTCCTGCGTCGACAGCGGGTCGCGCCGCACGTCCCGGAACGTGGCGCCGGGCAGCGCCTTGCGCGCCGCGCGGCAGGCATCGCAGTTGCTCAGTCCGTAGATGACCGGGGATGCCGCCGCGCTCATGCCACGCCGTCCTCCGCTTCGTCCTTTTTCGCGGCGCCATTCGTCGCCGCGTCACCGCCGTGGCCGCGCGAGCGGGCCAGCGCGCGCAGGGCCGAATCGGCGTTGATGCGACCGATCAGCCGCCCGCCATCCATCACCGCCAGCCCTTCCTTGCTGTCGCGCAGCGCGCGCAGCACCTCGCGGATAGGGGCGGCGGCGTCGATCTGGGTGCCGGGCGGCGGGAAGCTGGCGGGCAGCATGGCATCGCGCGCGCGCAGCACGCCCAGCGGGTTCATGTTGGCGACGAAATCGGCGACATACTCATTGGCGGGCGCGGTGAAGATCTGCGCAGGTGTGCCGCACTGAATGATCCGCCCACCTTCGAGGATGGCGATGCGGTTGCCGATCTTGAATGCCTCGTCCAGGTCATGGCTGACGAAGATGATGGTGCGCTTCAGCCGCGCCTGCAGTTCCAGCAATTCGTCCTGCAGCCGGGTGCGGATCAGCGGGTCGAGCGCCGAGAAGGGCTCGTCCATCAGCAGGATCGGCGCTTCGGTCGCGAAGGCGCGGGCCAGCCCCACACGCTGCTGCATGCCCCCCGAAAGCTCGGACACCGCGCGGTCGGCCCAGGCCTCCAGCCCCACCAGATCCAGTTGCGCCGCCACCCGGTCGCGGCGTTCGCGCCGGGGCACACCCGCGAGTTCCAGCCCCAGCCCCACATTCTCGCGCACCGAGCGCCAGGGCAGCAGGCCGAACTGCTGGAACACCATGGCCACATGGCGTGTCCGCAGCCGCCGCAGGGTCGCGGCCGATGCCTTGGGCACGCTGACCATGCGCTCGCCGTCATTGACCAGCACATCGCCCTGGATCACCGGGTTCAGCCCGTTGACCGCGCGCAGCAGCGTCGACTTGCCCGAGCCCGAAAGCCCCATCAGCACCACGATCTCGCCCTCGGCCACATCGAGCGTGCAGTCATGGACGCCGAGGATCTGGCCCGTGGCCTTCTGGATATCGGCGCGGCTTTGCCCGGTCTCCATCAGCGGCAGGGCGCGGTAGGGGTTGTCGCCAAAGACGATGGAGACATTGCGGAACCGAACGGTGGGGTCGGGGGTGCTCATCGCTTCACCTCCACCCGCAGCATACGGTCGAGCATGATGGCCACGGCAACGATCACGGCGCCGGCCTCGAACCCCAGCGAGGCGTTGACCTGATTGAGCGCGCGCACCACCGGCACGCCCAGCCCCGGCGCGCCCACCAGTCCGGCGATCACCACCATGGAAAGCGACAGCATGATCGTCTGGTTGAGCCCGGTCATGATCTGCGGGAAGGCATAGGGCAGTTCCACCTTCAGGATGCGCTGGCGGGTGGTCGCGCCGAAGGCGGTCGCGGCCTCGGTCAGCGCGGTGGGGGTGGAGCGGATGCCCAGTTCGGTCAGCCGGATCGCCGCGGGCATGGCAAAGATCACGGTGGCCACCAGCCCCGGCACCATGCCCAGACCGAAAAGCACCAGCACCGGGATCAGATAGACGAAGGTCGGCAGCGTCTGCATCAGGTCCAGCACCGGCGTCAGCCAGCGATAGAAGCGCGGATGATGCGCGGAATAGATGCCTAGCGGCACGCCTACGCCCATGCAGACCACGCAGGAGCCCAGCACCAGCGTCAGCGTCTGCATGGTCAGCAGCCAGTAACCCTGGTTGAGCGCGAAGAGCGCGCAGGCCATGACGATCAGCACCGGCGCCACCCGGCGCTGCAGCCCCCATGTGATGGCGCCGAACAAGAGGATCATCAGCACCGGATGCGGGGTGTTCAGCCCCGTGGCCAGCAGCGTGACCGCCTGCCGCAGCCCCATCTCCAGCCCGTCGAAGAAGCCGATGAAACTGTCCTGCATCCACTCGAACCCATCGGCGACGGAGCGGCCGAGCGGGATCTTGGCGTTCGTGATCGCCTGGGATAGCGGGTCAAGCAGGGCATCGAGCATGGGCGGGACCGGTGTGCAGGAAGGCCGGGCGGGGGTGGGGGCGCTGCCCCCGACCGGCCCTGTTCAGTGCCGGTCCCCCCCGGGGTATTTGGGGCAAGATGAAGAGATAAGGCGGATCAGTTCAGGATCGCCGTCACGGCCTCGAGCGCATCCTCGCCATCGATGGTGGTCACGCCCGCCAGCCACGGCCCCATGGCATCGGGATTGTCCGACAGCCAGGCCAGCGCGGCGGCCTCGGGTTCCTGCCCGTCATCAAGGATCGCGGCCATGATAGCGTTTTCCATCTCCAGCGTGAATTCGAGGTTCTGGAGAAACTGGCCGACATTGGGGCATTCATCGACGAAACCGGCGCGGGTGTTGGTGTAGACCTCGGCCCCGCCCAGGTCCGGGCCGAACCAGTCGTCGCCGCCTTCGAGGTAGGTCAGGTCATGGTTGGCGTTCATCGGGTGCGGCTCCCAGCCCAGAAAAACCACCGGTTCATCGCGGCGGTCGGCGCGGGCGACCTGGCTCAGCATCCCCTGTTCGGAGCTTTCCACCAGTTGCCAGTCCCCGAGGCCGAAGGCGTCCGCCTCGATCATGTCGAGGATCAGGCGGTTGCCGTCATTGCCGGGTTCGATCCCGTAGATGCGGCCCTGCAGCGCGTCGGCGTGGGCGGCAATATCGGCGAAATCGCCGATCCCCAGCGCAGCCCCGGCGGCATTGGTGGCCAGCGTGTATTTCGCCCCTTCGAGGTTGCGGCGCACGGTGTCGACGGTCCCGGCCTCGCGATACGGCGCGATATCGGCCTCCATGGTCGGCATCCAGTTGCCCAGGAAGACATCCACGTCGTTGTTGGCCATGGAGGTGTAGGTCACCGGCACCGACAGCACCAGCGTCTGGGTCTCATAGCCCAGCGCGTCCAGGATCGTGGTGGCGACAGCGGTGGTGGCGGTGATGTCCGTCCAGCCCACGTCCGAGAAGGTAACGGACTGGCAGTCCGCGGCGGCGGGCGTGGCCAGAAGCGCAGTGGCGGCGGCGGCAAGGGCGATAGGGCGCAGGGTCATGATGGGGACCTCCCGTTGTGTTTGTTGATTGACCAATCAATAAACCTCTGGCACTCACGGGTGCAACCGAATTGTCGCAGGGGCCGGGACATGCCGAAGCTTGGGATGGAGCCTATCAGGCGCGATGCACTGATCAAAGCCACGATTGCCGAGATTGGCGCGGCGGGCTCGCTGGAGGTGACGGTGAGCCGGATCGCCCGGCGGGCGGGCATGTCCTCGGCCCTGGCGCATCATTACTTCGGCTCCAAGGATGCGATGTTCCTGGCCGCCATGCGCCATGTGCTGGCAGTCTATGGCGCCGAGGTGCGCGGCGCTTTGGCGGTAGCCGATGATCCGGCGGCGCGGGTCCGGGCGCTGATTCGCGCCAGTTTCACGCCCACGAGCTTCCGGCGCGAGGTGATCGCTGCCTGGCTGAACTTCTACGTGCTGGCGCAGACGCGGGACGATGCGGCGCGGCTCCTGCGTGTCTACCAGCGGCGGCTGGTGTCGAACCTGGCCCATGCGCTGCGCCCCATGGCCGGGGCGCGGGCCCGCGAACTGGCCGAGGGCGTGGCGGCCATGGTGGACGGGGTCTACCTGCGCGAGGCGCTGGGCGCGGGCGAACCGGACGGGCGTGCGGCGGCGCGGATGGTCGAGGGCTGGCTGGACGCGCAGCTTGCCGCGCGGCCATGAGCGGCCCGCCCAACATATTGATCCTGATGGCGGATCAGTTGAACGGCACGCTGTTCCGGGATGGCCCCGCCGACTGGCTCCACGTGCCCAACCTGCGGCGACTGGCCGAACGCTCGGTGCGATTCGCGAATGCCTATACCGCCAGCCCGCTCTGCGCGCCGGGGCGGGCGAGTTTCATGTCCGGGCTGCTGCCGCGCCGCACGCGGGTTTATGACAATGCGGCGGAGTTCGCCTCGGACATCCCCACCTATGCGCATCACCTGCGCCGGGTGGGATATCACACGGCGCTTTCCGGCAAGATGCATTTCGTCGGCCCCGACCAGTTGCACGGGTTCGAGGAACGCCTGACCACCGACATCTATCCGGCGGATTTCGGCTGGACCCCGGACTGGCGACGACCCGGCGAGCGGATCGACTGGTGGTATCACAACCTCGGCTCGGTCACCGGGGCGGGGGTGGCGGAGATCACCAACCAGATGGAATACGACGACGAGGTCGCCCATCACGCGCAGGCGAAGCTTTACGATCTGGCGCGTGGGAGGGACGCGCGCCCCTGGTGCCTGACGGTCAGCTTCACCCATCCGCATGATCCGTATGTCGCGCGGCGGCGGTTCTGGGATCTGTACGAAGACTGCGGCCACCTGCTGCCTGCGATCCCGGACCCCGGCTATGACGCGCAGGACCCGCACGGCAAGCGCCTGTTCGATGCCAATGACTGGCGGCAGTTCGATATCTCCGAGGATCACATCCGCCGAGCCCGGCAGGGGTATTTCGCCAATATCAGCTATGTGGACGCGAAGGTCGGTGAAATCCTCGATGTGCTGGAGGCGACGCGGCAGGAGGCTGTGGTCGTCTTCACCTCGGACCACGGCGACATGCTGGGCGAGGGCGGGTTGTGGTTCAAGATGAGCTTTCGCGAGGGCGCGGCGCGCGTGCCGCTGATGGTCGCCGCGCCGGGGCTGGCGCCAGGGCGGGTGGCGGCGCCGGTCAGCACGCTGGACCTGTGCCCGACGCTCTGCGATCTGGCCGGGGTGGGGATGGCCGAGGTCTCGCCTTGGGTCGATGGCGAGACCCTGCTGCCGCTGGCCGAAGGCGCGGCGCGCGAAACCCCGGTGGCGATGGAATATGTGGCCGAGGGGTCGGTGGCGCC
>SKMI01000309.1 GCA_007121115.1 Paracoccaceae bacterium
ACCCACCCACCCTTGCACGCCGCGGAGGCGGTGTGCGGGCGGGCGGGATTGAGCGGGGCCGTGGGCGGTTTCGGCTTTCGCTTCGCCGGGCAGGCGATGGTGGCCCGCCCCTCGGGCGCGCTGTGGTGGAGGGCGGAAGCCGCGCTGGTGGTGGCCGACCTGCACCTGGGCAAGGCCGAGCGCATGGCCCGGCGCGGCGGTGCGCTGTTGCCGCCATACGAGGTACAGGCGACGCTGGAGCGTCTGGCGGCGGAACTGGCGGCAACCCGAGCGCGGCGGCTGATCGCGCTGGGCGACAGTTTCGACGATGACGCGGCGCGGGACGGGGTGGCGGCGGCGCTGGAAGGTGCGACCGCAGGGGTAGAGGTGTTGTGGGTGGGCGGGAACCACGACCCCGGAAGCGCCCCGCTGGAGGCTAGGCTGCGCGGCATCGCGCTGCGGCACATCGCCGGGGAGGGCCCCGATATCTCGGGGCATTACCACCCCAAGCTGCGCATCGCCGGGCGGCGGGTGCCGGTGTTCCTGATCGGGGGCGGCCACTTGGTCCTGCCGGCCTTCGGCACCTATACCGGCGGGCTTGACACCGACGCGCTGGTGCTGCGCAACCTGATCCCCGAAGGCCTTGCCGTCCTCACCGGCCGCACGGCGAGGCCGGTCCCGATGGGGAGCCGCAGGAGGGCGTGATGGAGGTGGAGCCGCGGCAGGCTCCGGAGTGCTTGCGGGGGGGGGGGCAGACGGGAGTCTGAGCGCCATGCGTCCGCCACGCGGCGCGGCATCTGGCGGCACATCAGACCGCTGTTTGAGCGCTTCCCGATCACGTTGATGCGGCGGCGGTGGGGTGGCGCGCCGATCGGATCGGATGTGCTCTTTCTTGCGGAGAAGCGAGCCTGTCGGCTCGCTGCCTTCGGCGAGGGTATTTTGGGGCAAGATGAAGACAGGGTGCAGGGAGGTGTCGGCTGGTGCAGGCTGATCGCGACCGGGTCTGGCGCGATCCGGGATTGCGGCGCGCAACCTGCGCGTCGCCCGGTCATCGAAACCTGGCGTGCGCCGCAGAGGCGAATACACCGGCTGCGGTCGCGGCTCTGCGCACAGTCGGGGACGGCAAGCCAGGGGCCACCTTCGCGCGTGGCCGCGAGGCTCGGGTCATCCGGCGGTCATGATGCGGCCGCGTCGCCCGCGGGCGCAGGTTATGGTTCATGAATTCCCGGACCGTCGATGTGCTGCATATGCGATGCCCCGGCATGGCTGATCTCGTTCAGCGCCGCGCGGGCGAGGAAGGCACCGGCCTTGCGGACGTCCTCGTGCTCGCTCTCCAGGTCACGGCGGACGACATCGAGGATCGGAAAGGTTTCCTTCGCGAAGATGTCGATATCCCGACCGATGGTCAGGCCCGCATCCTCCAGCGCGCCGATCACCGCCAGCGCGGCATTGGGCGATGCGACGATCACCCCGTCCGGGCGCGACTCGACCGCTAGGGCGGTGCGAATCGCCTCCTGCACGGCCGCGCGCGACGAATCGCTCGTCAGATCCGTCGGCACGTGCAAGGCCAGGTCGCGCGCGTCAGCCGCCTCTACCGCGCCAGCCCGCATCGCGCGACCGCAGGATTCGCTGTCGGGCGGCGCGATCAGCAGCAGATTTCGCCGACCGCGCCCGGCCACACAGGCAACCGTGTTCAACTACCCCGGCCTTGGCCAGTTGATCGTCAACGCGGTGGCCGCGCGCGATTAACCGCTGATGCAGGCGTGCTTCCTGCTGATCGTCGTGGGCGTGCTGCTCGCCAACTTCATCGCCGCCATGCTCTATGTCTGGATGTCTGGCTCGACCCGCGTCTGCGCAGCTGAGGAGGAGTGCGCCATGACCCGAGTTCTCTCTGGAATTTTCAGGTTCTATCGCGGCAAAACCGCCGGGATCATCGGCACCGGGCTGGTGGGGCTGGTGGCGGTGATGTGCCTCTGCGCTTCGCTGCTGACACCCCATGACCCGGACCGCCGGGTCGGCCGCCCGCACGTGCCGCCCAGCGCCGACCACATGCTTGGCACCACCCGCGCGGGCAAGGATGTCTATGCGCAGGCGCTTTTCGGTGGGCAGGTCTCGATGATGGTAGCCTTTGCGGCGGCGACGCTGACCACCATCATCGCGCTGGGCTTGGCGTCTCGGCGGGCTATTCCCGTGGGCGCATCGGGATCATGTATGCGGGCAATCTGGTCGAGACGGGGAGCGCGGCGCAGGTGCTCGACGAACCGCGCCATCCCTATATGAAAGGGCTGGTCGGCTCCTTCCCCACCATCCACGGGCCGAAAACCCGGCTGACCGGCATTCCCGGCGGCCCGGTCAACCTGCTGGAACTGCCGCAGGGGCGCAACTTTCAGGCGCGCTGCACCGAATGCTTCGCCCCCTGCCGCGAGATCGACCCGGCGCTGACCGAGGTCGGCCCCGGCCACCGCGCCACCTGCCATCTGCTGATCGCCCGCAAGGAGGATGCCGCATGACCGCAATGCAGGAAATCCAGGTCGAGAACCTGGTCATCGACTTTCCCACAGGCGGCGGGCTGTTCCGGCGCGAGCATATCCGCGCTGCCAATTGCGTCAGCCTGACCCTGCGCGCGGGCGAGGCGCTGGCCATCGTCGGCGAAAGCGGCAGCGGCAAGAGCACCTGCGCGCGGGCCATTGCGCGGATCAGTGCGCCCAGCTCGGGGAAGATCGTGGTGGACGGCGAGGATATCCTTGCGAGCACCACGAAGATCCGCCAGCGCGACTATGCCGCCAAGGTGCAGATGATCTTTCAGGACCCGTTCGGCTCGCTCAACTCGGTCCACACCATCCGCCACCGCGTCGCCCGGCCCGTGAAGCTGCACCACCCCGGTCCGAGCGGGGCGCGGGTGGAGGCGCACGTGCTGGCGACACTGGAACGCGTGGGACTGGCGCCCGCCGCGCAGACCGCGGCGAAATACCCCTACGAGCTTTCGGGCGGGCAGCGCCAGCGCGTCGCCATCGCCCGCGCGCTGGCCGTGGGGGCGCGGTTCATCCTCGCCGATGAACCGATTTCCATGCTCGACGTGTCGATCCGCCTGGGTATCCTCAACCTGATGGAGGACATGAAGCAGGACGGGATCGGCTTCATGTATATCACCCATGACATCGCCACGGCGCGCTATTTCGCCGAACGCACGGCGGTCATGTATGTCGGCCATATGGTCGAATGGGGCGAGAGTGACAGCGTCACCCAGACCCCCCGCCACCCCTATACGCAGCTTCTGATCGACGCGATCCCGCAACCGGGGCGGCGCAGCACGGCGGGCAATGCGCCCAAGAAACGCGCCGATATCCCCGTGCGCGGCCCCGACAGCGTCGGCTGCCCCTTTGCCGGGCGGTGCCCCAAGGTCACCGAGACCTGCCGCACCACCCTGCCCCCTGTCACGCAACTGGAGAAAGGCCACTATGTTAGATGCCACCTGCACTGACCCGAAACCCGCGATGACCAAGCGCTCGGACTTTCCCGCGGGCTTCACCTTCGATGCGGCAACGGCGGCCTATCAGATCGAGGGCCATGCCTTTGGCGGCGCGGGTCCCCCTGCCACTGGGACAGCTTTGCCGCCACGGGGCGCAATCTCGTGGGCAATGAGGACGGGTCGCGCGCCTGCGAACATTACCTGCGCTGGGAAGAGGATCTGGACCTGATCCGCGATGCCGGGCTTGATGCCTACCGCTTCTCGACCTCCTGGGCGCGGGTGATCCCCGATGGCGTGACCGTCAACCCCAAGGGGCTGGATTTCTACGACCGGCTTGTGGATGGCAACATCGCGCGCGGCCTCAAGCCATTCCTGACACTCTACCACTGGGACCTGCCCTCGGCGCTGGCCGACAAGGGCGGCTGGACCAATCGCGAGACCGCCGAGCGCTTTGCCGACTACGCGGCGGCGGTCATGGACCGTATCGGCGACCGCGTCGCGCGCACGGCGACGATCACCGAGCCGTGGTGCGTGTC
>SKMI01000324.1 GCA_007121115.1 Paracoccaceae bacterium
CCGGCGGGCGCATCGCGCAGCATTTCGAGGTCTTCGCCTACGCCAGCAACACCGCCGAGCCCCGCTTCGACGCCCCTGCGGTGATCGAGGCGGGCATGTTGCTTGTCCCGGCGTCGTTGCGCCCGGGGTCGAATGGCGCCGCGCCTGGTCCCCTGCGCGTGGGCCCAAGCTGCCGCATCTGCCCGGAGCCCGGCTGCCCCGCGCGGCGTGAGCCGTCGATCCTGGCGCCCGCCGGGGACGGGCACGCCGGGGGCGGGCACGCTGGGGACGGCGCCACATGAGCCGCGGTCCGGCTGTCGCCAAGGGCCCGAGGCACACGCCGTGCGCGGGCCGGGCGATAAGGCTGGATGATCGGGTTTTTGACACGGGCGCGGGTTTTCGTGATAGTCGCGGAAACGACAGTCGCGGCCAGCAGAGGGGGAGCTGATGGGCAAGCGGGTGCTGGTGATCGAGGATGAAGCGAACATATCCGAGGCGATACGCTTCATCCTGTCCCGCGACGGCTGGGAGGTGGAGATTCACGCCGACGGAACCGAGGCCGAGGCGGTGGTGGCCGCGCGGCAGCCCTCGCTGGTGATCCTCGATGTCATGCTGCCCGGGCGCAGCGGTTTCGACATCCTGCGCAGCCTGCGCGAGGCCGGGTCCACCAGTGCGGTGCCGGTGCTGATGCTGACCGCCAAGGGACAGGCCGCGGACCGCGATCTGGCGGCGCGTTACGGGGCCACGCAATTCATGACCAAACCCTTCGCCAATGCCGATCTGCTGGCGGCGGTGCGCGATCTGGCGCTGACATGACCTGTACTGCAATCGAGGTGCCATCCATGAGATTCCCGCCATGAGCGCGCCGCAGGAGCCGCTGTTCGTCGCCCGCGAGACCTTTCGCCGCCGCAGGCTGATGGACGCGGCGCGGCTCTTGCCGGTTCTGGGGCTGTTTCTGATCCTGCTGCCGATGTTGTGGCCCGCGCCCGAGGGTGAAGCGCCGCGCGCCGCGCGCGAAGGCGTGTATCTTTTCCTGGTCTGGATAGGGTTGATAATGTTGGCGGCGGTGCTGGCGCGCCGCCTCTCGGCGGTGCTGAACGGCGAGGCCGGTTCGGACGGCGGCGAGATGTAGGCCGATGTCCGTCAACCTGCTTGTCATCGCCTGTCTGGGCTATGTGGTGTTCCTGTTCCTGGTGGCCTTTGCCGTGGAGCGGCAGGCCGCACGGGGGCATGTGCGCTGGCTGCGATCGTCGCTGGTCTATACGCTGTCCCTATCGGTCTATTGCACGGCCTGGACGTTCTACGGCGCGGTCGGCTATGCCGCGCGCTCGGGGTTGGAGTTCGCCACCATCTATCTGGGCCCGACGCTGGTCTTCGTGGGGTGGTGGCTGATCCTGCGCAAGCTGGTGCGGATCGGCAAGCAACAGCGCGTGACCTCCATCGCTGACATGATTTCGGCCCGGTATGGCAAGTCGAACCTGATCGGCGTGCTGGTGACACTGCTCTGCATTGTCGCGGCCACGCCCTATATCGCGCTGCAGCTTCAGTCCATCGCCCTGTCCTTCGCGGCCTTCACCATGGAACTGAACGGGCAGGGGCTGTCGGACCGGCAGGATTTCTTTGCGCTCTGGGTGGCGGTCGGGCTGGCGCTTTTCACCATCCTGTTCGGCACCCGCAATCTGGACGCCAACGAACAGCACCCCGGCGTGGTGACCGCCATCGCCGTGGAGGCGGTGGTCAAGCTTCTGGCGCTGATCGCGGTGGGGGTCTTCGTGGTCTGGGTGGTGGCCGAGGGGCCGCGCGATATCCTGACCCGGATCGATGCCGCCGCCCGCCCCGAATGGGCGATCCAGCCGGGGCGCTGGATCGGGCTGGTTTTCCTGGCCGGGGTGGCGATCATCTGCCTGCCGCGCATGTTCCAGGTGATGGTGGTCGAAAACGCCGACGAGCGCCACCTGGCCACCGCGTCCTGGGCGTTTCCGCTATACCTGTTCGCCATCAGCCTGTTCGTGCTGCCCATCGCGGTGGTGGGGCTGGAACTGATGCCGGCGGGGTCCAACCCGGACCTGTTCGTCCTGACCCTGCCGCTGACGCTGGGGCAGGACGGGCTGGCGATGCTGGCGTTCCTGGGCGGGTTTTCGGCGGCGACATCGATGGTGATCGTGGCCACCATCGCGCTGGCGACCATGGTGTCCAATCACTTGATGGTGCCGCTCTGGCTGCACCTGAAGCAGGGCCCGGCGGGGCAGCGGGGCGACATGCGCGGGCTGGTGCTGAACTCGCGCCGGCTGGCGATCTGCCTGCTGCTGGGGCTGGGGTACGTGTATTATGTGGTGACCGGCGGGTCGGCGGCGCTGGCGGCGATAGGGCTGATCGCCTTTGTCGGTGTGGCGCAGATGCTGCCGGCGCTTCTGGGCGCGCTGTTCTGGCGCGGGGCGAACCGGATCGGCGCGGCCATCGGGCTTGGCGCCGGTTTCCTGATCTGGCTTTATGCGCTGTTCCTGCCCAGCTTCGGCCCCGGCGTGTTCCTGAGCGCGCAGGTCATGGCCGAGGGGCCGTTCGGCATCGGCTGGCTGCGGCCCTATGCGCTTTTTGGCGTGACCACGCTGGACCCGCTGCTGCACGCGCTCTTCTGGTCGCTGGCGCTGAACACGATCGCCTTTGTGAGCGGCTCGCTGCTGGGCTTTCCCACGCCGATCGAGCGGGTGCAGGGGGCGCAGTTCGTCAATGCCTTCGACATCCAGGCCGGCGCGCGCGGCTGGTCACAATCGGCGGCCGAGGCCGAGGACCTGCTTTCCATGGCGCAGCGTATCCTGGGCACCTCGGAGACGCAGCGATTCTTCCAGAGCCATGCGGCCGCCCAGGGCAAGGCGGGGTTCCTGCCCGACACCACCCCGCAGTTCCTGGATGCGCTGGAGCGCAAGCTGGCGGGGTCCGTGGGCGCGGCCACGGCGCATGCGATGATCGAACAGATCGTGGGCCGTGCGATCGTATCGGTCGAGGATCTGATGGCGGTGGCCTCGGAAACCGCGCAGATCATGGAGTATTCCAACCAGCTCGAGGCCAAGTCGGACGAGCTGGAGCGCACCGCGCGGCAGCTGCGCGAGGCCAACGACATGCTGACCAAGCTGAGCGTCCAGAAGGATGCCTTCCTGAGCCAGATCAGCCACGAATTGCGCACGCCCATGACCTCGATCCGGGCGTTTTCGGAAATCCTGATGGATGCCGAAGGCATGCCGCCCGAGGATCAGGTCAAATACGCCCGCATCATCCATGACGAGACGATCCGCCTGACCCGCCTGCTGGATGACCTGCTGGACCTGAGCGTGCTGGAGAACGGGCAGGTGAACCTGGACATCGAGCAAGCGAACCTCTCCGACCTGATCGAACGGGCGATCCTGGCCTCGAACTCGGTGCAGCCGCAGCGGGAGTTCCGGTTCCGGCGCGATGCGGCCTCCGAGGGGATCACCGTCGAAACCGACACCGGGCGGCTGGCGCAGGTGTTCATCAACGTGCTGTCGAACGCGCGCAAGTATTGCGATGCCGCAGCCCCGGTGATGGAGATTTCGGTGCGGCGTGAGGGCGAGATGATCGAGGTCGATTTCGCCGATAACGGCTCGGGTATCCCGTTCGAGAAACAGGCGCTGATCTTCGAGAAATTCGCCCGCCTGACCGACCAGATGCAGGCCGGCGGCGCGGGGCTGGGGCTGGCGATCTGCCGCGAGATCATGATCAACCTTGGCGGGTCCATCGCCTATGTGCCGGGGCAGGGGGGCGCGGTGTTCCGGGTCAGCTTCCCGCGCGTGCTTAAGCGTGCTGACACCGAAGGCTCTCAATCCGAACGCTCTGCCGCCGAGTAGCGGTGTCTGGCGCTGCCCTTTCCGGGAGCATGAGGCCGGTCACGGGGCGCGTGTTCGGCCCCCTGTGCCCCATGGCAACCGTGTGCGACTGTCGCGCCCGCATGCCCTCCAGG
>SKMI01000002.1 GCA_007121115.1 Paracoccaceae bacterium
GGCGCCACAGCGCCCAGAGGCTGCGCCCCCCGGCCACCAGCGCGCCGCCCAGCGCCATGGCCAGCCCCGCGCCCGCCCAGACCGGGTCAAACCGCAACTCCCCCGGCACCGGCGCGCCGTAAAGCCCGCGCAGGCTGGCCGCCACATCCGGCAACAGAAATGCGGCCACACCATAGCCCAGAACCAGCCCCGCCGCGCCCGCCACCAGCGCCAGCACCAGCAACTCCCCGGCCAGCACCACCGTCAGCGTGCGCAGCGGCACGCCCAGCGCGCGCAGGGTGCGGAACACCGCCCGGCGTTGCTCGAACGCAAGGCCAATGGCGGCGTGGACGATGAACAACCCCACGGCAAAGGCCAGCAGGCCGAACGCCGTCAGGTTCAGGTGAAAACTGTCGGTCAGCGCGGCCAGATCGGCGCTGTCGTCGGGCGGGATCAGGCGCAGGTCGGGCGCGACCTGCTCCAGCGGCGGCAACCCGCGTGGCTGGTCGGGGTGCAGCAGCATGTGGGACACCCGCCCCTCGGCCCCCAGCAGGCGCTGCGCCACACCGATATCCACCAGCACCGTGCCCACCGGCACGGCCTCGTCGGCGGTGATGGCGATTTTCGGCGCTTCCAGCGTGCGCGCGGTTTCCGGGTGCGCGAACCCCTGCCCCGGCGGGCCGATGAAGGCGCCCAGATCGCCCTCGGCCAGCGCGGGCGTGGCAGCGACCGAAGCCGGAGGCGCGGTCAGGGGCTCGAACCCCGAGAGTGTGACCCGCCGCCCACCCAGATCGGCGCGCCCTTCCAGCACCGGCGAGACCTGCCAGCCCGCGCGCCGCAACGCCACGTACTCCGACTGCGCCACCCAGCCCTGCGGATGCTCCAGCCGCGACAGCTCCGCCGCGCCCAGGAATTCCGAGGCGCTGGCATAGGCTGATCGTGCCTCGGCATTCAGCGCCTGCACCCCGGACCATAGCGCCGTGGCCAGCGCGAGCCCCATCAGCAGCATCGCCAGTTGCAAGAGGTTGCGCCGCCAGTGCGAGAGCAGCGCGCCCAGCGTGACGGCTGCCATGCTCATGGGCGCTCGTCCAGCCGCCCGGCGCGCAGATGCGCCCGCGCCTTGCACCGCGCCGCCAGCCGGGGCGAATGCGTGACGAGGAGCAGCGCCGCCCCGGCGGCGGCCGTGGTTTCCAGCAGCAGGTCCAGCACCGCATCGCCCGTGGCCTCGTCCAGGTTGCCGGTGGGCTCGTCCGCAAGCACCAGCGCGGGACGCGCGGCCAGACACCGGCCCACGGCCACCCGCTGCTGCTGCCCACCCGAAAGCTGCTCGGGGTAGCGGGTCATCAACCCGTCGATCCCCAGTCGCGCGGCCAGATCGGCGGCGAACGCCGGGTCATGCCGCCCGGCCAGCCGCGCCTGAAAGCTCAGGTTTGCCGCCACCGTCAGTGACGGGATCAGGTTGAACTGCTGGAACACCAGCCCCACGCCCCCGCGCCGCAACGCCGCCCGGCCCGCGTCATCGGTGCCGGTCATGGCGCGGCCATCGACCTCCACCGTGCCGCCATCGGCGGGTTCGAGCCCGGCGCAGATATGCAGAAGCGTACTCTTCCCGCTGCCCGATTCGCCCGTGAGCGCCAGACTCTCGCCCCGCGCCAGTTGCAGCGATACGCCGTCCAGCACCGTCAGCGGCCCTTCGGAGGTGTCGAAGCGCTTGCGCAGCCCCGCAACCCGAAGGGCGCCGGCGGCAGTGACATCGGGGGCGGGTTGCGCGGACATGCGGGGGATGTAGGCCACGCGGGGCCCAAGTGAAATACCCCGTGCAGCCCCGCACAGACTCCCTGCGTGGACCGGCATACCGTCCCGGTGCGCCGCACCCTATCTCTGGCGCCAGAGCGCATGACAGCGTATCCAGTGTTCAGGAGGCCACGATGTCCACACCCAATCCCACGCCCATCACAGGGCTGCACCATGTCACCGCCATTTCCGGCCCGCCCCAGCCGAACGTGGATTTCTACATTCGCGATCTGGGCCAGCGACTGGTGAAGAAGACCGTCAACTTCGACGCCCCGGATGTCTGGCACCTCTATTACGGCGATCAGGAAGCCTCGCCGGGGTCGATCCTGACCTTCTTTCCCTTCGTCGGCGCGCGGCGCGGGCATGCAGGGCCGGGCATGGCCTCGGCCTTTGCCTATGCGGTGGCGCCGGGGGCGCTGGACGGATTCGCGCAGCGGCTGAAGGGCACACGCAGCGAACGCTTCGGCACCGAGGTGCTGACGCTCTCGGATCCCGATGGGTTGGCGGTGGAGATGGTGGCCGATCCTGAGGCAATGGAGCAACCCGGCGCCTTTCACTCCGCCACCCTGACCCTGCGCGACCCCGAGCCCACGGCGCGGCTGCTGGCCGATGGTTTCGGCTATGCCGAAACCGGCAGCGAGCGTGACGGCGCGGGCGAACGGTTGCGCATGACGCTGCCGGGCGATGGCCCGGGAAGGGTGATCGACCTGTGGCGCCCCGATGCGCCGGGCCGCAGCATCCCCGGCGCGGGCACCATTCACCACATCGCCTTCCGCGCCCGCGACGATGCGCATCAGGATGCGCTGCGCGAGCGGCTGATGGGGCTGGGGATGGAGGTGACACCGCGCACCGATAGGCAGTATTTCAACGCCATCTACTTCCGCGAGCCCGGCGGTGTGCTGTTCGAGGTCGCCACCGACCCGCCGGGCTTCGCCATAGACGAGGCGCCCGAGGCGCTGGGCACGGCGCTGAAACTGCCGCCGCAATATGAGCCCCGCCGGGCGGCGATCGAGGACGCCCTGCCCCCGTTCAAGGGTCCCGCATGACACGGCGGCCCGGCCCGGCAGGCGAGCCACGCGCCCCGGTGTTCGGTCCTGCGCGCGACGGGCAGCGGCGGGGTCCGCCATGTCCGTGCTGACACGAGCCGAGCCCGGGCTGCGCTGCCTGCGCGCGCCGAACCCCGGCCCGCTGACCGGGCCGGGGACCAACACCTACCTGCTGGGCAAGGGCGATATCGCCGTGATCGACCCCGGCCCGGACCAGCCCGCGCATCTGCGCGCCATCCTCGGCGCCCTGCGCACCGGCGAGCAGATCACCCACATCCTCATCACCCACAGCCACCGCGATCACTCGCCGCTCGCCCGAGGGCTGGCCGTCGAAACCGGCGCGCCGGTGCTGGCCTTTGGCGACAGCCGCGCCGGGCGCAGCGCGCATATGGACGCGCTGGGGGAGGACGGGCGTCTGGGCGGTGGCGAAGGCGTGGACGAAAGCTTCGCCCCCGACAGACGCCTCGCCGATGGCGAAAGCGTGCACGTCGGGGATGAGACGGTCACCGCGCTCTGGACGCCGGGGCATTTCGGCAACCACCTGTGCTATCTCTGGCGCGGCGCGGCGTTCAGCGGAGATCACGTGATGGACTGGGCCAGCACGCTGGTCTCTCCCCCCGATGGCGACCTGACCGCCTTCATGCGCAGCCTGGACCGTCTGGAGGCGCAGGCACCACGCAAGCTCTATCCGGGCCACGGCGCCCCGGTGACGGACCCTGCGGCCCGTATCGGCGCCCTGCGAGCGCACCGTCTGGCGCGCGAGTCGGCGATCCGCAACCTGCTGGCGCAACGCCCCGCCACGATTGCCGCACTGACGGCCGAGATCTACGCCGACACCCCCCCGCATCTGCACGGCGCGGCCTCACGCAACGTGCTGGCGCACCTGATCGACCTGCACACCCGCGGGTTGGTCGAGGCCGATCCCGGCCCCTACCCCGATGCGCTCTACCACCTGCGCACACCCGCGACCTGAACCCCGAACGAGCCCCCGGAAACCCCGGTTTTCGCTCTGGACGCGCCCGGAATCGCTTGCTATATCGCCCCCGTGTTCCGGCGTAGCTCAGCGGTAGAGCAGTTGACTGTTAATCAATTGGTCGTAGGTTCGATCCCTACCGCCGGAGCCAA
>SKMI01000335.1 GCA_007121115.1 Paracoccaceae bacterium
CAGCTGCACACCATTCCCGGCATCATGGACATGGTGGCGAAGTTCAAATGACGCTGGCCACGCTGTCCGACGTCCTGCAACCCGCCCAGAAGGGCGGCTACGCCGTGCCGGGGCTGGTCTGTCTGGGCTGGGAGGACATGCGCGCCTATGTGGCGGCGGCCGAGGCCGAACGCGCGCCGGTGATCCTGCAGGCCGGGCCATCGTGCCGGGCGCACACGCCGCTGCCGGTGCTCGGCGCGATGATGCGGTATCTGGCCGAAAGCGTCGATGTGCCCGTGGTGGTGCATCTGGACCATGGCTACACGTTGGAAGAATGCCGCGCGGCGCTGGACGCGGGGTTTACCTCGCTCATGTATGACGGCTCGCGCAAGCCGCTTGCGCAGAACATCGACGAGACCGCGCGGGTGGCGGCGCTGGCCCATGCGGCGGGCATCTCCTGCGAAGGCGAGATCGGCTTCGTGGGCTATGCCGGAGGCGACGCCTCGGCGGGCACCGACCCCGCGGAGGCTGCGCAATTCGCCCGCGAGAGCGGGGTCGACGCCATGGCGATTTCCGTGGGCAACGTGCATTTGCAGACGGATCACGAGGGCGGTCTGGATGAGCCCCGGATCCGCGCGATCGAGGCCGCGACGAACGTGCCGCTGGTAATCCACGGCGGCTCGGGCGTGCCCTACGCGCAGCGCGCGGCGCTGGCCGCAGGCTCGCGGATCGTCAAGTTCAACATTGGCACCGAATTGCGCATGGCCTTTGGCCGGGCGCTGCGCGAGGCCGTCAACGCCGACCCGGGCCGCTATGACCGGGTGGCGATCCTGAAGGAAACGCATGACCCAGTGATGGAAGCCGCGCGCGCGGTGATCCGCAATCTGGGCGCATCCGGGAGGGGCTGAGATGCTGAGGATCGGACTTCTGGGCTGCGGGCGGATCGGACAGGTGCATGCGCGCAGCATCCGCGCGCTGGATAATGCGCAGGTGGTGGCGGTGTCGGACGCCATGCCGCAGGCCGCGCAGGCGCTGGCGGCGGACACCGGGGCCGAGGTGCGCGAGACAGGCGCGATCCTGACCGCCGGGGACGTGGACGCGGTGGTGATCGGCACCCCCACGGACACGCATTTCGACCTGATCCATGGCGCGGCGCGCGCGGGCAAGGCGATCTTCTGCGAAAAGCCCATCGACATGTCGGTCGACAACATCCGCGCCTGCATCGAGGTGGTGCGCGCGGCGGGCGTGCCCTTCATGACCGGGTTCAACCGCCGGTTCGACCCCAATTTCGCCGCCCTGCGCGCCCGGCTGCGCGCGGGCGATATCGGCGCGTTGGAACTGGTCACCATCACCTCGCGCGACCCGGCGCCGCCGCCAATAAGCTATATCGAGCGCTCGGGCGGATTGTTCCGGGACATGATGATCCATGACTTCGACATGGCCCGCTTCCTGATGGTTGAGGAATTCACCACGCTGCACGCCGTGGGCAGTGCGCTGGTGGACCCGGAGATCCGGGCTGCGGGCGATGTGGACACGGCCGCCGTGATCCTGACCACCGCCAGCGGACGCATCTGCCAGATCTCGAACTCGCGCCGCGCCGCCTATGGCTACGACCAGCGGATCGAGGTGCACGGGGCAGAGGGCATGCTGCGGGCCGAAAACCAGTTGGAAACCACGGTCGAGATCGCCACCGATGCCGGTTTCCGCCGCGACCCCGCGCAGCACTTCTTTCTCGAACGCTACGAGGTCGCCTTCCGCGCCGAAATGCGCGCCTTCCTTGCAGCAGTGACGGGTTCCAATACACCGGACCCGGGCATTCATGACGGATTGATGGCGCAAATCCTCGCAGATGCGGCCGCGCTGTCGCGCGAAACGGGTCGGCCCGTCGATCTCCCCTCCGACTAGCCGCGATCACTCCGGCGCCACAGGAGCGCCCAGGCCAGGTAGCCGCCGATTGCAGCGCTGAGATAGGCGAAAACCATGCTCCCGGCGCTCGCCTCGACGAATGCCCAGACCAAGGGGAATGCCACCACGAGATACCGGCGCCACGCTGCGCGGAAGAAAGGATGTGACGGGTCGATCAGCCGCATTCCCGCAGTGTGCGATCAAGTCTTACGCAAGGCAAGCCCCGTGTCCGGCTGCTGCAAGGCACCGGCCTGCCGCGCAATCCGAAGCCGTCGCGTTTGTGATGTTTGGGTGGACGTGTCTGTTTTGCAAGGTGCCTGTCCCTGGAACTTCTGATCAACGCGTTCGTTAAGCCAAACGCCTTTCCTCCCACAGCATACGTCGGCCTATCGCCAGGAATATCCACTTTTTGTATGAGATCGCCGTGAAATAGCGGAGGGGATGGGTCTGGAACCGAACGTTCGCCAACCGACACACGCAGGCAAGATCCACACGCAGGCAAGATAGACGGTGGCATGTAAGACGGCCCGCAGAAGCCGTCATGCAAATTCCTGCATCGACCCAAGCAGAAGATCCGTCATGTTGACATCCATGTCTTGGGTCAGTGCGCTGACCGCAACGCCAGTGTCGAAATCGACGGCCACCCGGTCGACATGCGCATGCCCCGCAACCCTGCACGATCACCCCCACACCGCGCCCAGTTTCATCTTGTCAGCAATCCTCCGGGGGGAGTACAGCCCGCAAGGGGGCTGGCCCCCACCCGCCTCACGCGGCGCGGTCGCGAACTGCCTCGAGCGTAGACCCGACCAGCGGCAGGCGCAACCGCACCGCGCAGCCACGCTCCACCGGCAGGAGTTCCGCTCCACCGCCGTGGCGTTCGGCAATGGCACGCACGATCGCCAACCCAAGCCCGCTGCCGCCGCCGTCATCGGCACCCAGCCGAACGAAGCGCTCGAACGCGTGTTCGGCCGCGGCTGCCGGGATACCGGGGCCGTCGTCGCGGACCTCGAGCCGAGCCTCGCCCGCGGTCAAGGACAGGTCCACGCGCACTTGGCTGCCACGCCCCGCGCCGTAGCTCAGCGCGTTGTCGATGAGGTTGTCCACCGCCTCGGCGAGCAGAACGCGATTGCCCTGCACCGTCACCGGCTGTGGCGGCGCGTCGAAGGTGACCTCGACCCCGGCGGTCAGGGCGCGCGGCACGTGCCGCCGCGCCACCTCGGAGACCAGTTCTCCCAGATCGAGCGTATCAGCGCGCGGCGGTGCGTGGGTCGCGGTATCGAGGTTCAATAACTGCCGTGTCATTCGCGACAGTCGCCGCGCCGCCTCGGCCAGATCGGCCAGCCGCGCGGTCCGTTCGGCCGGATCGCGGCTTTCCAGCGCCGCGTCGGCCTGGGCATGGATCGCCGCCACCGGGTTGCGCAACTGGTGTGCAGCATTGCCGATGAAAGTGTCACGCCGCTCCAGTTCGCCTCGCAACCGGTGGAACAACTGGTTGATGGTTGCCACCAGTGGCGCCACCTCGGGCGGGACGGGGCGGCGGATTGGGGTCAGCTCATCGGCGGTGCGCTGCGCCACCGCCTCGCGCAGCCCAGCCAGCGGCGCCAGCCCGCGGTTGATGCCGAACCAAACCAGCGCCGCCGCCGCCAGCACCAGCGCCGCCAGCATCGTGCCCGCCTGCATCAGCAGGATCAGGCTCAGCCGCTCGCGCTGGCGCACGGTCTGCCAGACTTGCACCGTGGTCCAGCCGTCAAAGACCGGATCGGCGATGAACTCGCGCTGGACCACCACGCGCACCGGATCGCCCAGATAGCGGGCGTCGAAGAACACCGGCTTTCCGCCCGGCAGGTCGGCGGGCAGCGGGTCCACCGGCGCATCGCTGTAGCCGGCCACAAAGCTGCCCTCGGCCGCCGAGACCTGGTAGTAGACCGGGTCGCCGATGGCGCCGACAAGCGAGTCCAGCAGCGCATCGGCCAGCACATCGCCCTGGGTCAGCACCACCTCGCGGGCGACGGCGTGGGCCACGACCTTCAGCGTCTGGTCATAAAGCTCGGTGCTCATATCGCGCGCCTGCACGTAGCGCAGGGCGCTGGCCGCCACCGCAACCACCACCAGCGGCAGCACGATCAGCACGAACAGGCGCGCGCGCAGGCTGCGGACCGACCCGTGGGCCGTCCACGCGCTCATGGCGTTGCCTCGAGTGTCAGCATATAGCCCAGCCCCCGGATGGTGCGAATCGCCACGCCACCGCCATCGACCTTGCGCCGCAGCCGCGAGACCAGAAGCTCGACCGCATTCTCCTCCACATCGGCGCCGGTGCCATAGATCCGGTCACACAGCGCAGCCTTGGAGATTACCCGCCCGGCGTGATCGCTCAGCGCCTCCCACAGGGCCATTTCGCGCCGCGACAGCGCCACCTCACCCCAGGGCGCGGTCAACTGGCGCCCCTGCCGGTCGAAATCAAGCGCGCCGAACCGTTCCGAAGCGATCAGAGCCGCCCCACGTCGACGGCCCAGCGCGCGCACTCGGGCGCGTAACTCCTCGATTTCGAAGGGTTTGGTCACATAGTCATCCGCCCCCGTATCGAGGCCCGCCACCCGGTCTTCCAACCCGACACGGGCGGTCAGCGCCAGCACCGGAAGCGCCGCCCCTCGCGCGCGCAGATCGCGGATGATATCCAGCCCGCTGCGCCCTGGCAGGTTGATGTCGATGATCGCCATATCGGCCCCGTCGCGCGCCAGAAAGGCCGCGCCCTCCAAACCGCAGGCCAGCCAGTCAACCGCATGACCGTCGGCTTCGAGCGCCTGCGCCACCGCACGCGCGAGCATGGCATTGTCCTCGATCAGCACGATCCGCATGGCCGCACGCCCCTCTGCAGGTGCCGCTCCGGCGCCGGAGCGGAAACCCGGGACCGGAAATTCGACGTTTGACAGCTTACCGACAGTATTGCCACATAGAAAGCGCTACACGTCGCCAGCGCTGCCACGCGCCATGCTGCAAATGGCAAGGGTCGCGGTGCACTCGGCGGACGTGATGTATAATGGGAGGAAACAGACATGACCGACATCACCCGCTTCACGCGGCGCGCCCTGATGGGCGCCACCGCCATGGCCGCAGCAGCCTTTGCCCTACCGGGCGCGGCGCAGGCCGACTACGATTTCTCGGGCCAGACCGTGGAATGGATCATCCCCTTCGCCACCGGGGGCGGTTCGGACACCTGGGCGCGGTTCAACGCGCCATTCCTGTCGCGGCACCTGCCGGGCAACCCCACCGTCGCGGTGGTCAACGAACCCGGCGGCGGCTCCACGCGGGGCACCAACCTCTTCGCGCAGCGCGCGCAGCCTGACGGGCTGACCATTCTCGGCACCTCGGGGTCGACCCAGTTCCCCTATCTGCTGGGCGACCCGCGCGTGCGCTACGAATACCAGGACTGGTCCGTGGTCATGGTCAGCCCCACAGGCGGGGTGGCCTATGTCTCGCCCACCACCGGCGTTTCGTCGATCGAGGATGTCGCCGATCTGCAGGGACAGCGGCTGACCTATGCCAGCCAGGGCGCGACCTCGCTCGATCTGGTGCCGATGCTGGCCTTCATGCTGCTGGATCTGGATGTGAACTACGTCTTCGGCTTCTCCGGACGCGGCGAGGGGCGGCTGGCTTTCGAGCGCGGCGAGACAAACATCGACTACCAGACCTCTTCGGCCTTCATCAACAACGTCACCCCGCTGGTCGAGGCTGGCGAGGCGATCCCGCTGATGAGCTGGGGCGTGCTGGATGAGGACGGCAACCCCCAGCGCGATCCCACCTTCCCGGACCTGCCGATCATGGAAGAAGTCTACGAGATGGTGCATGGCGAAGCGCCGTCGGGCGACCTCTATGATGCCTACAAGGCGTTCAACACCGCCGGTTTCGCCGCGCAGAAGATGGTCGTGCTGCCCGAAGGCGCCTCGGACGAACTGGTGGAAACCTACCGCCAGGCGTGGCGCGATGTCTTCGCCGACCCCGAGTATCAGGAGACCGTGGGCGACGTGCTGGGCGCCTATGGTCAGGTGACCGACGGCGGCGCCGAGGCGCTGTTCCGTGCAGGCACCAACATCGGCGACGATGTGCGCAGCATGATCGTGGAGATGCTCGAGCAAAACTACAACGTGCGGCTGGGCGACTGAGCCGCCCCCGCTGACACGCTGACAGGCCCCGGTCACCGTCCGGGGCCTGTTACCGCCTTCGCGCGCAACCGCCCGCCGTGCCCGCGCAGCCCCGCGCGGACCGATCGGCCCGGCCAACGGGGTCCGCCATGACCGAGATCTTTCTCAGCGCCCTCACCGACATACTGACCTTCCAGCACATCGGCTACATGCTGCTCGGCGTGATCGTGGGCCTCATGATCGGGGTGTTCCCGGGCCTCGGCGGCATCGCCGGGCTGTCGCTGGTGCTGCCCTTCCTGTTCGGGCTGGACACGACCAGCGCGCTGGCGCTGCTGATCGGACTGATCGCCGTCATTCCCACATCGGACACCTTTGCCAGTGTGCTGATGGGTATACCCGGCTCATCGGCCAGTCAGGCGACCGTGCTGGACGGCTTTCCCATGTCCCGCAACGGCGAGGCCGCGCGCGCGCTTTCGGCGGCTTTCTTCGCCTCGCTGGTGGGTGGGATCATCGGGGCGGTGATCCTGACCGGTTTCGTCCTCGTTGCGCGGCCGGTGATCCTGTCGTTCAGTTCGGCGGAACTGTTCATGCTCTCGGTCTTCGGGCTGTCCATGGTGGGCGTGCTGGCGGGCAAGAGCCTGGTCAAGGGGCTGGCGGCCTGCGGGATCGGGCTGGTCATCGGCTCCATCGGCGGGGCGCCGGCCACGGGCGAGTTCCGCATGGTCTATGGCGTGGACTACCTCTATGACGGCATCCCGCTGGTGATCATCGGGCTGGGGCTGTTCGCGGTGCCCGAGATCGTGGACCTTCTGCGCCGCGACCGCTCCATCGCCGGCGAAGGCGGGCTTGGCGCGGGCTGGTTCGCGGGCATCAGTGACGTGATCCGCAACTGGTGGCTGACCCTGCGCTGCTCCTCCATCGGGGCGATGATCGGGGCGATACCGGGGCTGGGCGGCACGGTGGTGGACTGGATCGCCTATGGCCATGCGGTGCAATCGACCAAGAAGAACCCGCATTTCGGCAAGGGTGACGTGCGCGGGGTGATCGCGCCCGAAAGCGCCAACAACGCCAAGGAGGGCGGCGGGCTGCTGCCCACGCTGCTGTTCGGGATCCCCGGCAGCGGTGCCATGGCGATTTTCCTGGGCGGGATGGTGATCCTGGGCATCCAGCCGGGGCCGTCCATGGTCGGCACCAATCTGGACATGACCTATACCATCGTCTGGTCGCTGGCGCTGGCCAACATCTTCGGCGCAGGGCTCTGCATCCTGCTGGCGGTGCCGATCTCGCGGCTGACGCTGATCCCCTTCAAGCTGCTGGCCCCCTTCATGATCGTGGTGATCTGCTTCGCTTCGTTCCAGGCGACGCGGATCCTCGAAGACATGCTGGCGCTGCTGATCCTGGGCGTGCTGGGCATCTACATGCGCCGCTTCGGCTGGCCGCGCCCGGCGCTGCTGATCGGCTTCGTTCTGGCCACGCAGGCGGAAACCTACCTCTATCAGGCGGTGCAGTTCTACGGCTGGGAGTTCCTGACCCGTACCGGCGTGCTGATCATCATCGCCCTGACGGCGGGGTCGATCTGGCTGGGCGTGCGCGCCAAGATCAGTTCAAGCTCGCGCGACGAATTGCTGGCCGAGGAACCAGCCCACGGTCCGGGCGTGGCCGAGAACATCCGCGCGCGCTGGCCGCAACTGGTCTTTGCCGGGCTGATGCTGGTCGGCTTCGGGCTGGCGCTTCAGGATGCGCTGCAGCAATCCTTCCTGGGCCAGGTGTTCCCGCTGATGATGGCGGCGGCGGGGGGCGTGTTCACCGTCGCGGTGATCGGCTTCCTCGTCTTCGGGCGGGTCAGTACCCCGGCGGCGGTGGACGGTGAAATGGGCATCGGCACCGACGAGGCGGTCCCCGAACGCTCGATGCCGGCGAGCCTGTTCTGGCTGGCGGCACTGGTTGCGCTGACCTGGATGACCGGGTTCTACATCGCGATGCTGGTGTTTTTTGTCGCCTTTCTGCAATTCCGCGCGCGGGCAAGCTGGCTGATGACCGCGCTGCTGACCGCGGGGGCGGCAGGCTTCGTGCTGCTGCTGGCCTGGTCGCTGAACATGCGCTTTCCGGGCGGGCTGTTGCAGGACATGTATCGCCTGCCCTGGCCCTTTAGCTGAGGAATGCGATGACCCAGACCGCGATCCCTTTCCTGCTGATGCGCGGGGGCACCTCGCGCGGGCTCTATTTCAACCGCGCCGACCTGCCCGAGGACCGCGCCACGCTCGCGGGGGTGCTCAACGCCGCCATGGGTGCGGGCCAGCCGGTGAACGCCGACGGGATGGGTGGCGGGCAAGTGGTCACGAACAAGGTGGCCATGCTGTCAACGACCAGTGACGGCTGGGCGGATGTGGACTATTTCTTCGCCCAGGTCTCGCCGGGGACTGCGCTGGAAGTGGATTTCCGCCCGACCTGCGGCAATATCCTGTCGGGCGTTGGCGCCGCGGCGCTGGAAATGGGGATCGTGCCCGCGCAGGGGGACGAGACACGCCTGCGCATCCGCGCCGTGAACACCGGCGCGCGGGTCGAGGCCGTGGTCCAGACGCCCGGCGGGCGCGTGGCCTATGAAGGCGCCACCGCCATCGACGGCATCCCCGGCACGGCGGCGCCGGTGGCGCTGCGGTTCATGGACACGGTCGGCACGCTCTGCGGCGCCATGCTGCCCACGGGCAATGCGCGTGAGGCGATCGACGGGGTGGCGGTCACACTGATCGACGTGACAATGCCGATGATGATCGCGCGCGCCGAGGAACTGGGGCTGACGGGGGACGAAAGCAAGGCCGCGATCGACGGCGACGCCGCGCTGCTGGCGCGGATCGAGGCGCTGCGGATCGAAGCCGGCCAGCGTATGGGGCTGGGCGATGTCAGCGCCTCGGTCACGCCGAAGGTAGGGCTGCTGGCCGCGCCGCGCGGGGAAGCCGGCGCGGTGGCGGCGCGGTATCTCACGCCCTGGGCGTGCCATCCGACCATGGCAGTCTCGGGCGCGCAATGCATCGCCGCCTGCGCGCTGCTGCCGGGGTCCGTGGCCGAGGGGTTGGCGGTGGTGCCGGAGGCCGGGCCGGCGAACCTGCGGATCGAGCATCCGATGGGGCATATGGACGTGCTGATGGATTTCGCCCGCCACGGCGCCGCGCTGGACGTGCGCAGCGCAGGCGTGCTGCGCACCGCGCGGCTGATTGCGCGGGGCGAGGTGATGATCCCGGCGTCGGTTTGGGCCGGGGGCGGCTGACCGGACGGGCTTTCCGGTGGCTGACGCCGGAGGGGGGCGCTGCCCCCCGTCGCCCGTTCCGGGCGACTCCCCCCGGGGTATTTTTCGGCAAGATGAAGGGGGCGGGAGGGCTCAGGCGCCCCGTCGGTCCGCCATCAGCGCGGCGAAGCGGTAGAAGCCATGCACCATCTTGGAATAGGGGATGAGCAGGAAGAAGGCGAGCACGGCGCCGAGGTGGACCGCCAGCAGGGCAGGAACGGCCGCCGTGCCGGTGGCGGCGTAGAGCACAAGCCCGCTGGCGGAGACGAAGAACAGGAGTGCGGTGAACCCCATCTCGCCGCCCCAGACGCGGGTTGCGCCAAGGGCGGGGTCGGCGCGCAGCTTGAGTGCCATGAGCGCGCCGGAGCCGAGACACAGCAGGATGCCGCCGGGCACGCCCAGCAGTTTCGGCGGGGTCCAGAAGCCGTAGGGGGCGGGCCAGTTCATCCCGTAGTGCATGAGCGTGGCGACCGAGGTGGCGGCGAAGCACATCATGAATCCCCAGAGCGTGGCCAGATGCGCATGGCGCCGGGCGTTGGAAAAGCGGTCGGCTTGCTCGAAATTGCAGCCCTGCCCCTGTCCACCATCAAGGTTGCGGCCCCGTCCGGCGGCTTGCGCCGCGCGGGTGATATCTGCCAAGCCAACACGCCCGCCGCCGATGGCACTCCACCAGGCGCGCAGGCTGATGGAGACCGCGATCAGCGGGAGGAGAAAGGCGGGCGCGAAGATCGCCACCATCGCGTTGTGCGAAAGCGTCGCGTAGAAGCCTTCGCCGCTTTCGGGGCGCAGGGCGGCGATGGCGGCGATAAGCGCGGCGAAGCCTGCAATCAGCGCTGCGGCCAGCGCCAGCCCGCTGCGGTGAAAGAGCCGCGCGACGGGCTGCGGCCAGGCGTAGTCTTCCCAGTCCTTCTGGCGCACCTCGGCCAGCGCGGCGGGGAGGTTGACGGCGAATTCATGCGGGGGCGTGTACTGGCAGGCGTAGTAGCAGCCCCGGCAGTTGTGGCAGAGGCTCGCCAGGTGGCTGATGGCGCCCGGCTCCATCTCGGTCAGACGGGTCAGCGCGGGGAAGACATCGCAATAGCCTTCACAATAGCGGCAGGCGTTGCAGATTTCGAGTTGGCGCCGGGCCTCGTCAGTTGCCGGGGAGGTGGCTTTGGGGGTGCTGTCATAGGGCATGGGCGGCGGCCTCCTGTCCCGCGATGCGTCCGAAAACGGTACCGATGGTCATGCCGAACCCGGCCAAGTATCCCTGGCCCAGGATCGACCCGGCCATGATCTCGCCCGCCGCCCAGACATTGGCGAGCGGGCCGTGCCCGCTCTGGACCTGCGCACGGGCCGAGACCTTCAGCCCCAGATAGGTGAAGGTCACACCCGGGCGCAGCGTGTAGGCGGCGAAGGGCGGCGTGTCGATGGGGCGCGCCCAGTTGGTCTTGGGTGGGGCCAGCCCGTCGGTCGCCAGACCGTCCAGTTCGGTGGGGTAAAAGGCGCCGGGGCGGCAGGCGGCGTTGTATTCAGCAACCGTCTTGGCCAGTTGCGCCGGGTCAAGGCCGAGTTTTCCGGCCAGTTCCTCCAGCGTGTCCGCCGTCTCGGGCGGGAACACCGTGGGCATGAACAGCCCCCGCGCCTTCGCGTCAATGATGGCGTAGGCCACCTGTTCTGGCTGTGCGGCGACCAGTCGGCCCCAGATGGCGTAGCGCTTGGGCCAGACGTCTTCGCCCTCGTCATGAAAGCGCATGCATGCGCGGTTGACCACCACCGAAAACGGCACGCAATCGAGCCGCGTGACAATGCCGCCGTCGAATTTCGGCGCCCGCCCGTCGATGGCCACGGCGTGGCACTGGGTCGGATCGCCCACGCTTTCGGCGCCCTGGTCCAGCATGTCGCGCAGCACCTCGCCCCGGTTCCAGGGCGTGCCCCGGATCAGGAAGTTGCGCGCCGCAGGCCCCCAGGCGCGGGCCAGCCAGTCCAGATCGGCCTGAAACCCGCCCGAGGCGAGGACCACAGCGCTTGCGGTGATGCGCGCGCCGTCTTCAAGCGCCAGCCAGCGGAAGGCGCCGCCCTCGATATGCACATGCGCGACCTTGGCGTTGTAGCGGATGGTGACGCCCAGATCGGCGGCCGTGGCGTAATACGCGTTCACCAGCGCCTTGCCGCCGCCCAGAAAAAACGCGTTGGTGCGCCCCAGTGACAGCGTGCCCGAGAGCGAAGGCTGGAAGCGGACGCCATGCGCCTCCATCCACGGCAGCGCCGCCTCGCTTTCGCGGATGGCGAGGCGGGCGAGGTCCGGGTCGGTCTTGCCGCCGGTCACGCGGATCAGGTCGTCGTAATACTCGTCCTCGTCGTAGGTATCGGTCAGCACCGACAGCGGCCCGTGATGCATGCAGCGGAAGTTGCGGGTGTGGCGCGAATTGCCACCGCGCATGTGTTCTGGCGCGGCTTCCAGCAGGATCACGCGGGCGCCTGCCTCGGCGGCCTCGATGGCGGCGCAGAGGGCGGCATTGCCGCCGCCGACCACAGCGACGTCCCAGTTCGGGTGCGGGGGCGGCTCAGTCAATGGCGCCTCCCTCCGTATCTGTCAGCCGGTCCGGGGCGTCGCGCAACTGACGCAGGCGAACGCGGTGCGCGGCCTCGATATGCGCGCGCATGGCGGTTTCAGCGGAGGCGCCGTCGCGGGACTGCAACGCTTCCAGCAGGGCGGCGTGCTCATTGGCGGCGCCCCGGGCGCGGGCCGGGTCCATCAGCGTGGTGGGGCCCAGGATCATCAGCGTGCGCCGCATGCTGTCCATGGCCCGGCGCAGGTAGCGGTTCTTGGCCGCGTTCAGCACGCCCGCGTGGAACTGCGCGTTCAGCCGCGCGATGGCGCCCGCGTCTGCGGCGGCGGCCATGGCAGTGTTGATCTCGGCCAGTTCCGAAAGCTCCAGTTCCGAAGCGACCCGCGCGGCCAGCCGTGCCGCCGTCCCTTCGAGCACGGTGCGCATCTCGTACAGTTCCATCACTTCGGCATAGCCAAGGCGGCGCAGGCTGGCGCCTTGCCGGGGAATGTGCTCGACGATCCCGTCGGCTTCCAGCAGGCGGATCGCCTCGCGCACCGGGGTGCGGGAAATGCCCAGCCGAGCGGCAAGGTCGGTCTCGCGCAGCCGCGCGCCGGGCAGGATACGGCCCAGCCGGATATCCTCTAGAAGCCGGGCATAGGCGGCTTGGCCCTGCGAAGGTTCGGGAACGGGCGCTGGCGCGGGTGTCAGCATTGGCGGTCTTTGTCCCGTCTGGGGTTGCATCATGTATCCAGCTGTATACAAATGCATTCAAAGCCGTCAACCCGCAACCGGAACCCCGCCCATGCCGCTTCTGCTGACCCTTGCCATCGCCGCGCTGGGCGTAGGGGTGTTTCATGCGCTAAGCCTGCCGCTACCTTTCCTGTTCGGGCCGATGTTCGCCTGCCTGATCGCCGCACTCGCGGGGGTTCGGCTACGCGGGATACCGCCGGTGGAGCATGGCGCGCGCACCATCCTCGGCGTGGCGGTAGGTGCCTCGATCACTCCGGCGCTCTTGGCACAGCTGCCAACCATGGCCTTCACCATGGCTTTGATACCGCCCTATATCGTGCTGATCGGACTGATCGGCGTGCCGTTCTTTCGCCGCTTCGGGGGTTATGACCGGCCCACGGCCTGGTACGCAGCCATGCCCGGCGGGTTTCAGGACATGGTGCTCTTCGGCAAGGAAGCGGGCGGCAATGTCCGCGCGCTGGCGCTGATCCATGCGACCAGGGTGCTGACCATCGTGGTGATCGCGCCCTTCATCCTGGCGCTGGGCTATGGCGTCACGCTGGACGGCGCCATCGGTGACCCCACAGCCGAGATCCCGCTGCGCGAGCTGGCAATCATGGCGGCGGCGGCGCTGGGGGGCTGGTGGGGGGCGAAGCGCGTGGGGCTCTTCGGCGCGCCGATCCTGGGGCCGATGATCGTCACCGCCGCGCTGTCGCTGACTGACATCCTCCACTATCGTCCCCCGGCCGAAGCAATCATGGCGGCGCAGTTTTTCATCGGTATGGGGATCGGGGTGCATTACGTGGGCGTGACCCTTCGGGAGCTGCGCCATGACGTGGCGGTGGGCGCGGCCTTTGCGGTGGTGCTGGCGGCACTGGCCGCGGCGTTTACCCTGGTCGCGCAGCGCTACGGCGGCGCCCCGCCGGTGGAGGCGTTCCTGTCCTTCGCGCCCGGCGGGCAGGCGGAACTGGCAGTGATGGCCATCGTGGTGGGGGCCGATCTGGGCTTCGTGGTCGCGCACCATGTGATACGGCTGATCATCGTCATCACCGGCGCGCCGCTGGCGGGCGCCCGGTTTCTGCAACGGAGGGGCGAATGAAGATCGCGGTTCCGGACGATTACGCGGGTGTGGCGCTGGACTATGGCGACTGGGCGGGCCTGGGCGAGGTGACGGTGTTTTCCGAGACGCTGGACCCCGGCCCGGGGTTGATCGAGCGGCTGGCGCCGTTCGAG
>SKMI01000245.1 GCA_007121115.1 Paracoccaceae bacterium
AGGGCGGCTGGACCAATCGCGAGACCGCCGAGCGCTTTGCCGACTACGCGGCGGCGGTCATGGACCGTATCGGCGACCGCGTCGCGCGCACGGCGACGATCACCGAGCCGTGGTGCGTGTCGTGGCTGTCGCAATTCGAGGGGCAGCAGGCGCCGGGGCTGCGCGACATCCGCGCCACCGCCCGATCCATGCATCATATACAGCTTGCGCACGGGCTGGCCATGGCACGGCTGCACGCGCGGGCATGACAATATCGGGGTCGTGCTGAACTTCTCGGAAATCCTGCCCGCCGCCGAGGGTGAGGATGCCGCTGTGGACCTGTCGGATGCGATCTCGAACCGCTGGTTCATCGAGTCCATCGAACGCGGGACCTATCCGCAGGTGGTGCTGGACGGACTGGGGAGCCACATGCCGCCACGCTGGCAGGAGGACATGGCCACCATCTCCGCGCCCATCGACCGGCTGGGGGTCAACTACTACTCGCGCGCCATCGTATCGCATGACGCGGATGCGCCCTGGCCATCCACGCGCGGGCATGAGGGACCGCTGCCCAAGACGCAGATGGGCTGGGAAATCTACCCCGAGGGGCTGGGCAACCTGCTCATGCGCATGGCGCGCGACTATGTGGGCGCGTTGCCGATCTTCGTGACCGAAGACGGCATGGCCTGGGACGATCACGTGCAGGACGGTGAGGTCGAGGACACCGTGCGCCGGAACTACGTCGCCGCGCATCTGGACGCTGCACGTCAGGCCATCGCCGGGGGGCCAATGTGCAGGGCTTCTTCTACTGGTCGCTGCTGGACAATTACGAATGGGCGTTCGGCTACGAGAAGAGGTTCGGGCTTGTGCATGTCGATTTCGACACGATGCGGCGCACGCCAAAGGCTTCCTACAAGGCGCTGAGGGCTGCCTTGTCACAGTAGCGGGGCACGGGCATTTCACCGGGACCTGAAGACGGCGTGCAGCGGCGGCAGGGTCCACCAGCCACCCCGCGCGTCGGCTTCAGGCGCGCGATGCCCACCCCTTCATCGCGCCGAGGGGTTTGAGGCGGCCTTGCGCCCGTCTTTCACCCGGTCAAGCAGCAAGAACCCGCAGTCAGCGCACAGCGGGTTCCGCGAGCGGCGTGCGTCTGCCCCGGACCGGGCGGCGAGCGCTGACCCTAGAATGCGCGGCTCAATCCCATGGAAACCCGCGTGTTGCGCCATGAATGCAATGCGCTGTTCGAACGCTGCCGCGTGCTCGACACCTCCAGCACCGGGGAGAAACTGCCCAGCGAGAAATCCCTGTGCATCGCGCGCAGTCCGAGCCCGGCCGTCGTGTCCGTGCGCAGGATACCAAGCAGCGGATCGCTGCCATCGCGCCGATGGCGCTCGGCAAAGGCATCGACGCCAAGGACCAGCCCGCCCGGAAACCCCCTCTCGGCCCCCAGACCGACCCGCAGGGTGCTGCCGGCCTCGTGCGCGGCGCGCGCATGCACCCGCGTCACGGCCGCCGTTCCGCTGACCAGCAGATCCGGGCGCACCACATGGCGCGCCTCGACCGACGCCGACAGGCGTGGCCCGTCCAACGCCGGGTGGTTGGCAAAGCGCCAATCCACGGCCTCGGCCCGCCACCGAAGCAGCGTGGTGCGCCCCATCGTATGCGACCAGCGCAGGTGCAGTCCCAGCCCATGGCCGAAACGGCGCCCGCCCAGGTCCCGCCGCGCCACCGATCCTGTGAACTGCCAGTCATGCCCCGCCATGGTTTGCCCCTGAAACCCCGCCTCCCCCCGCAGGGTGACGTCATTGAGCGCGCGATCCGAATAAAGCCGTGCGGTGGCGCTCGCGCCGAAGCGCAACCGCAGGCCCGGGCCGACCTGCGGCATCAGCGCCCCGCCCGCGTTCACATGTAGCCCGGTTGCGCGCTCCGCCTGCGCATCGGTATTCAGGTGAAACGGAAGCCCGCCGATCCAGATCGTATCGGCATCCGTGCGCTGGCCGGGGTTCGTTTCCGGAACGATGGCGAAGCTGAGCCAGCCCTCGCGGTCGCGCCGCCCTTCGATACGCGCAAGCAGCGCGTCCAGGTGGGCGCGATCCGTTTCGGTCAGCGGGGCCGCACGCGCGCGCATCAGGTGAAACCGGGCGCGGTCCTGCGCGCCCGCTTGCAACAGCGCCCCGGCAAGCCGCAGACGCGCTGCGGGATCCGTCGGGTTCGCCGAGACTGCGCGGTCAAGCTCGGCAAGGCTTTGCGCCCCCCCGACCGCCGCGCCCTGTGCCGCAAGGCTGGACGGGTTCAGCAGCAGGCACAGCGCCAGCACCGCCGCCGCCCGCCAGTGCGGTGCGAAACGGTGCTGAAGCGCGCTGACACACCTTCGGACCCAGCTTGCCCGAAGCGTCCGGATCACTGACGTTCGGCGTACCAGGTGCCGCCGACATTGAAGTCCGACAGCCCGCCGGGCCGCCACCAGGTTCCGGCCACCGGGCCGTGCGCGGCCTGACCGCCCGGTCCCACAAATGCGCCGCCGAGCATGAGGTTGGCCTGTCCGGTCTCGCCGTCGAGGGTCAGATCACCCCCGAAGTTTGCCATGATCGCCCCGGTCGTCAGCGTCATCCCGGCCGCGTCGGTCTGCGAGATGTTCATGGTGCTGGGGGCGCCTGCGGCCGCCGTGGTCAGTTCCCCGTCATAGGTCACGTCATCGTCGCCGATCGTGCCCCGGATGTTGTGCACCCGCCCGGTCACGCTCTGCGCGGTGATGTCGGCAAAGGCCTGGCCGAAATCAAGCTGCATCTCGATCTCGCCCAGCAGGGTGCCGATGGGCGTGCTGCCCTCGTTGAGGATGGTCTTGACCGATCCTGCGTAGTCGGCGGTGCCGGTTATGGGCATGTCTGTTGTCGGCACCATGCCCGAGAGCTGGTCAAAGCGGGCGTCATGCGCGCTGACAGTTCCGGCCCCGCCACCACCACCGCCACCGCCAGCACCGCCGCCAGCACCGCCGCCGCCAGTGCTCCCAAGGCAGCCCGCCAATGCGACGCTTGCCGAGATCACGATGCCCGCGCGGAGCCCCGCGCGGAGTCCGGAAACCCTTTTGACCATGTCTTCCTCCAAATGGCGCAGGTTCCAGGAGGCACAGGGCCTGCGCCGACCCGCTGTTGATTGCGGAGGTCAGCGTATCGCCCGCCCCCAAGCCGTCACCCCCCTGAACAGGGGGGCAACACCTGCTTTCCCGGATTGCCAAAGCAGGAGGGCCGGATAAGATAACGAGCGCATTTCCGTGATGTCTTTTCCCAGTCTGCCGTATCCGAACCGACTGTCCGAAACGGGTATCATTCCATTGCCAGTCCGCATTCCGCCGGTCATGCAGATCTGTGCCCTTGTCGCCGTCAGCCTTGGACTGGCGGCGCTCACGCTCGGGCTCGCCATGAACCAGCCCCATCTCGGGCTGCACCTGACGCCTGAAGTCCGCGGGGCGCTTGCCGACAGGCCCGAGGGTGTCTGGATCGACAGTGTCCTGCCCGGCGGGCCGTCGACGGAACTGCCTGGCGCGGGGCTTGCGGTAACGCTCGCGGCGCTGGTCTCGTTGACCGATGCGTCTGGACAGACCATCGCGCTGTCCCCGGCCGACCTGATCGAAGAGCCGGACGTGCTGGACAGCTACGCAGCCATGGCGGCGTTCTTTGACCGTCAGGGCCGGATCGCGGCGGTGCTGCGCAGCGATGAGGTCAACCTTGAGGTCCGGATGCTGGGCGAACACCGGTTTCATTCCATCCAGCCCGCGCCCCGCCGCCCGCCGGAAAGCCTGCCCTTTGCCTTCTGGCTGCAGATAACCGTGGGCCTTGTCGGGGTCTGGATCGGGGTCTGGATATGGGCCCTGCGCCGGACCGACTGGGCGACCCGCTGTCTGGCGCTCAGTGGCGCGGGGCTGATGGTGTCGGCGTTCGCGGCGGCGATCTATTCCAC
>SKMI01000036.1 GCA_007121115.1 Paracoccaceae bacterium
ATTTCGCGAGCGCCCCGGTTCTGGAGCGCTACCAGCGCTGGCGACGGTTCGACACCACCGCCATGGCGTTGGGCACGGATATGGTCAACCGCCTGTTCTCCAACGACAACCCACTCCTGCGCGCGACCCGTGACCTCGGGCTCGGCGCCGTGTCGACCCTGCCTGGCCTGCGCCGCCGCTTCATCCGCGAGGCCGCGGGCCTGACCGGCGACCTGCCCCGCCTGATGCAGGGCCGCCCGCTCTGAACGCGCGGCACCCTGCCCTTGACACTCCCGGATCGAAACTCCACCCATGGCGCAAAGCGCGCGTGTGAACCGGATGTTAACCCTCATGCACCATCATCGGGATGCGGTACAGGCGGGGACGCCGATGACCGCCACAGGTGATGCCACCCCGCGCCCCTCGGCGGGCGCGGGGTGTGCGGCCAGCCGCCATGAGCTTTGCGGGTCGCCCGACCCGCGCCGCGGCGCTGTCGATCCGAATGCACCCCGCGGCCCCGTTCGGCGCGCCCTTATCGCACTCGTTACCCGCACCGCCGCACCCCGCACCTTCGCACATTCCATCTCCACACCGACCTTCGCCGGGTCCCTCACCCTGTTGCACGCTGCCCACGCCGCGCGGCGGCACAGTCCCCCGCCACCCCCGCGTCCAACAGAAACCGCCACCTGTCCGCCACGGCACCGCCCGCCTGTCATCATCTGTGCAAAAATATCCTCGGGGGGTGAATTGCCCGGAACGGGCAAGAGGGGGGCAGACAGCCCCCCTTTCCCCGCCCGCCGCCAGCACCCCACCCGATGAACGCGCTCGACCGCCTCCTGCGCCCGCGCTCGGTCGCCGTTCTGGGCGGCGGCTGGGCGGCGAATGTGATCGACCAGTGCCGCCGCATGGGGTTTCAGGGCGATATCTGGCCCGTCCACCCCACGCGGACCCAGATCGCGGGCACGCCCTGCATCCCGCGCCTGTCCGACCTGCCCGCCCCCCCGGATGCAACCTTCATCGGCGTCAACCGCGCCGCCACGATCGAGATCGTCGGCGAGCTTTCCGCCATGGGCGCGGGCGGCGCGGTGGCCTTCGCCTCCGGCTGGGCCGAAACCGGGGCCGAGGAAGCGCAGGCCCGGCTGGTCGCTGCCGCCGGTGACATGCCGGTGCTGGGGCCCAATTGCTACGGGTTCATCAACTACCTCGACGGCGCGCTGCTGTGGCCGGACCAGCACGGGGGGCGGCGTGTGGAGCGCGGCGTGGCCATCGTCTCGCAATCCTCGAACATCGCCATCAACCTGACCATGCAGGCCCGCGCCCTGCCGCTGGCCTATGTTGCCTGTCTGGGCAACGCCGCGCAGGTCGGGCTGGCCCCGCTCGCCCGCGCGCTGCTGGATGACCCCCGCGTCACTGCGCTGGGGCTCTACATCGAGGGGATCACCGATGCCCCGGCGCTGGCCGCGCTGGCACAGGAAGCGCGCGCGCGTGGCAAGGGGATCGTCGCCGTCAAACCGGGACGGACCGAGGCCGCGCGCAGCGCCGCCGCCTCGCATACCGCGGCGTTGGCAGGTGAAAGCGCGGTGTCGCGCGCGTTCCTGCGCCAGGCCGGGATTGCCGAGGTGGAAAGCCCCGCCGAGTTGATCGAGACGCTGAAGGTCTTCCACACCCACGGCCCCGGGCTTGGGCGTCGCCTCTGCGCGCTGGCCTGTTCGGGCGGCGAGGCCGGGCTGACCGCCGATCTGGCCGCGCGTCACGGGCTCGACTTCCCCGCACCCGCGCCCGAGGCACGCGCAGACCTGAGCGCGACGCTCGGCCCCATGGTCACCATCGCCAACCCGCTGGATTATCAGACCTTCATCTGGGGCGACGGCCAGCGTACCACCGCCGTGTTCTCGGACATGCTGGCGGGGTATGACGCCGGGCTGTTCCTGATCGACCCGCCGCGCCCGGACCGCTGCGACCCGTCCAGCTTCACGCCTGCGCTCGACGCCATCGCCGCCGCCGGGGCGGCCACCGGCAAACCGGCCTTCGCCGTCGCCTCGCTGCCCGAAAACTTCGACGAAGCGCTGGCCGAGGCCATGGCCGCGCGCGGCGTGGTCGCGCTGATGGGACTGGAAACCGCCCTCGCAGCCATCGCCGGCGCCCAGACGCCGCCCGCCCGCCCCGGCTGGACCCCTTGGGCCCCCAGCCCGGCGCGCCCTGTGCGGATGCTGGACGAAGCTACGGCCAAGGCGCGCCTTGCGGTCGCAGGCATCACCGTCCCACGCGGGGTGAGCGCCCCCGACCTGCCCCGGCTGGCGCAGGCGGCGCGGCCCCTGACCCCGCCGCTGGCGCTCAAGGGGCTGGACTTTGCCCACAAGTCCGAGGCGGGCGCCGTGCGGCTGGGCCTGCAGACGCTCGACGGCCAGCCCCCGATCCCCGGCGCGCAGGGCTATCTGGCCGAGGAGATGGTGCAGGGCACGCTCGCCGAACTGATCCTCGGCGCACGGCGCGATCAGGTGCATGGCGCCGCCCTCACGCTCGGCTTCGGCGGCACCGCCGCCGAACTGCTGGCCGACACGGTGACATTGGTCCTGCCCGTGACCGGCGACGAGATCGCCACCGCCCTGCGCCGCCTGCGGCTCTGGCCGCTGCTGGACGGCTACCGCGGCCGCCCCCGCGCCGATTTGGCGGCAGTCGTGGACACAGCCCTTGCGCTTCAGGACCTGCTGGCGCAGGACGAGACCCTCGAAGAAGTGGAAATCAACCCGCTGATGGTGCGCGCGCACGGCGCGGTGGCGGCGGACGCGGTGATATGGGAGGCCGAGAGATGATGGAAATGCGCAGCGAAGGCCCGGTGAAGACCCGGTGCGCAGGCGCGGTGCTGGAGGTCACGCTGGACCGGCCCAAGGCCAATGCCATCGACCTGGCCACCAGCCGGATCATGGGCGAAGTGTTCCGCGATTTCCGCGATGACCCGGACCTGCGCGTGGCCATCCTGCGCGCCGAGGGCGCGAAATTCTTCTGCCCCGGCTGGGACCTGAAGGCCGCCGCCGACGGCGACGCGGTGGACGGGGACTACGGCGTCGGCGGCTTCGGGGGCCTGCAGGAACTGCCGCAGATGAACAAGCCGGTGATCGCCGCCGTCAACGGTATCGCCTGCGGCGGCGGGCTGGAACTGGCGCTGTCCTGCGACCTGATCCTGGCCTCGGACAATGCGACGTTCGCGCTGCCGGAAATCCGCTCGGGGACCGTGGCCGATGCGGCCTCGATCAAGCTGCCCAAACGCATCCCCTATCACGTCGCCATGGACCTGCTGCTGACGGGGCGCTGGTTCGATGCTGAGGAAGCGCTGCGCTGGGGCCTCCTGCGTGAGATCACCACACCCGAGGAGCTGCTGCCCAAGGCCTGGGAACTGGCGCAGCTGCTGGAGTCCGGCCCGCCGCTCGTCTATGCCGCGATCAAGGAGGTGGTGCGCGAGGCAGAGGACATGCGCTTTCAGGATGCACTGAACCGGATCACCAGGCGCCAGTTTGCCACCGTGGACCGGCTCTACGCCTCCGAGGACCAGCTGGAAGGCGCCCGCGCCTTCGCCGAAAAGCGCGACCCCGTCTGGAAGGGGCGCTGACCCCCCCCCCATCCCCGCGCGCGGCACGCAATGACGGCAGACGCGCGGGGTCCGTTTCTGCCGCACCAGGGCAACGTCCCATCCCGGGCCACTGCCACATCGCCCGCGTTGCTCGAAGGTCGATTGAGCGTGCCTCGCCAAGCTCTCAAGGCCGGCGATGACCCGAACCGATGCCGCCCCCCGCCCCCGCGTCCAGAACGCCCGAACCGCTATCGCAAGTGACAAGAAGCCCGAGCCCCGCCGCCGTTTGCGCCGCCCGAGGTGGTGCCAGGCTAAAGGGCCCTCCCGCCCGTCTTCCCTCGGCTGACGCCTCCGTCATACCGTTGGGCCGGGCGCCGCGCGCGCG
>SKMI01000240.1 GCA_007121115.1 Paracoccaceae bacterium
CGATCTGCCATCCGGCCAGCGTGATCGTCCCGGCGCTGAACTCATGCGTCAGCAGCGTGGGGATATCGGTGGTGCCCGCGTCCACATACATGGCGATCATCGCCACCAGCATCAGCACCGAGCCGAGGAAGGTGTAGAGGAAGAACTTGAAGGCCGCGTAGATGCGCTCCTTGCCGCCCCAGATGCCGATGATCAGGAACATCGGGATCAGACCGGCCTCGAAGAACAGGTAGAACAGCACCAGGTCCAGCGCCGTGAAGACGCCGATCATCAGCGTTTCCAGCACCAGGAATGCGATCATGTATTCCTTGACGCGGGTGGTGACGTTCCAGCACGCGGCAATGGTGATCGGCATCAGGAAGGTCGTGAGCATCACGAACAGGATCGAGATGCCGTCCACCCCCATCTTGTAGGTGAGCCCGAGGATCCACTCGCGCTCCTCGACGAACTGGAACCCGGTGTCCTGCGGATCAAACCCGAAGAGCAGGATCAGCGAGAACAGGAAGGTCGCCACCGTGGCGATGAAGGCCAGCCACTTGGCGTTGTTGTCCGTGGCTTCGTCATTCCCGCGCAGGAAAAACGCCATGATGGCGGCGGCAAGCAGCGGCGTGAAGGTGATGATGGACAGCAGGTTCAGCATCAGCCCACCCCCCCGGTCAGCATGACAAAGGTGACGATCACCACGATCCCCAGCACCATCGCAAACGCGTAGTGGAACACGAAGCCGGACTGCATGCGCCCCGCCAGCCGGGTGAAGAAGGGAATGACCCCCATGGCCAGCCCGTTGATCCCTCCGTCAATCACCGTGCCGTCCCCGCGCTTCCAGAAGAAGCGGCCCACGGCCATGGCCGGGCGCACGAACAGGAAGTCGTAGATCTCGTCGAAATACCACTTGTTCAGCAGGAACTGGTAGGCGCCGGGGAAGGTCGCGGCCAGCTTGCCGGGCAGCGCGGTGTCGCGGATGTAGAACAGCCACGCCAGCCCCAGCCCAATCAGCATGGCGATGAAGGGCGATACCATGACCCAGTTGGGCACATTATGTGCCTCGTCGATCAGTGTGTTGCCTTCGGCCATGTAGATCGAGGCGCCGAACCATTCCGCCACGCCCTCGGTCGAGCCGAAGAACGGCTTGTACCAGATCATCCCCGCCAGCACCGAACCCACCGCCAGCACCGCCAGCGGGATCAGCATGGTCTGCGGGCTTTCATGCGCGTGCTCATGCGTGTGTTTGTCCCCGCGCGGCTCGCCCCAGAAGGTCAGGAACATCAGCCGCCAGCTGTAGAAGCTGGTCATCAGCGCGGCGATCACCAGCATCCAGAAGGCATAGCCCGCACCGGCCGCATAAACGCTTTCGATGATCGCGTCCTTGGACACAAAGCCCGCGAAGCCCACCGGGAAGCCGACATACAGCAGCGGTATCCCCACCCCGGTGATCGCCAGCGTACCGATCAGCATGGCCCAGAAGGTATAGGGCAACTTGTCCTTCAGCCCGCCATAGTTCCGCATGTCCTGCTCATGGTGCATCCCGTGGATGACGGACCCGGCGCCCAGAAAGAGCATCGCCTTGAAGAACGCGTGCGTGAGCAGGTGGAACATGGCGACCGAATAGACGCCCACCCCGGCGGCCACGAACATGAAGCCAAGCTGCGAACAGGTGGAATAGGCGATCACGCGCTTGATGTCATTCTGCACCAGGCCGACGGTTGCGGCGAAGAACGCCGTGAAGGCGCCGATCAGCACCACGAAGGTCATCGCCTGCGGGGCGTATTCCATCAGCGGCGACATGCGCGCGACCAGGAACACGCCTGCGGTAACCATGGTGGCGGCGTGGATCAGGGCCGAGACCGGGGTCGGACCCTCCATCGCGTCCGGCAACCAGGTGTGCAGGAACAGTTGCGCCGACTTGCCCATGGCGCCGACGAACAGCAGGAAGGCGATCAGGTTCGCCGCGTTCCAGTCGGTCCAGAGGAAGGTGACGGTGGTTTCCGACAGGGTGGCGGCGGCGGCAAAGACATCATCATACTGGATGGAATCGACCAGGAAGTAGATCACCATCAGCGCGAGGATCAGCCCCATGTCGCCCACGCGGTTGACGATGAACGCCTTGATCGCCGCCGCCCCGGCGCTGGCCTTGCGGAAGTAGAAGCCGATCAGCAGGTAGGACGCCAGCCCCACCCCTTCCCAGCCGAAGAAAAGCTGCACCAGATTGTCGGCCGTCACCAGCATCAGCATGGCGAAGGTGAAGAGCGACAGATAGGCGAAGAAGCGCGGGCGATAGCTCTCGTCCTCGGCAAAGTTCTCGTCATGCGCCATGTAGCCAAAGGAATAGAGGTGCACGAGCGCCGAGACGGTGGTGATGACGATCAGCATCACCGCCGTCAGCCGGTCGATCCTGAGCGCCCAGTCGCCGACCAGCGTGCCGCTGTCGATCCAGCGCAGCATGGTGATCTGCTGCACGCCGCCGTCATGGGTCAGGAAGACGATCCAGGACAAGAAGGCCGAGAGGAACAGCAGCGCAGTTGCCACGATCTGCGCCGGGCGCTCGCCGATGATGCGCCAGAACAGCCCGGCGATGATCGCCCCGATCAGGGGGGCAAGAACCAGTGTCACCGCCATGTCCTCAGCCCCTCATCACGTTTACGTCTTCGACGTCGATGGTGCCCCGGGTGCGGAAGAAACAGACCAGGATCGCCAGCCCGATCGCGGCCTCGGCCGCTGCGACGGTCAGGACGAACATGGTGAACACCTGCCCCACCAGATCACCGAGGAAGGACGAGAACGCCACCAGGTTGATGTTGACCGACAGCAGCATCAACTCGATCGACATCAGGATGACGATGATGTTCTTGCGGTTCAGGAAGATCCCGAAGATGCCGATGACGAACAGCGCCGCCGCCACCGTCAGGTAGTGTTCAAGTCCAACCATCTGGTCCCTCCGGGTTCTGACGACCCGTCCCTTGTCTTTGCATTTGGCGAAGCGGATGCGCCCGCGTCGCCATACCCCTCACAGCCCCTGGCCGGGCTTCACGTCCTTCAGTTCCATCGCCTTGGCCGGGTCGCGGTGCATCTGGGCCACCACGTCCTGGCGCTTGACGTTCTCGCGCTTGCGCAGCGTCAGCAGGATCGCGCCGATCATCGCCACCAGCAGGATCAGACCGGAAAGCTGGAACAGGATGAAATACTGATCATACAGGATCAGACCCAGCGCCTTGGTGTTGTGCACCTCGTCCAGGTCCGGGGTGACCGCCTGGCGCAGCCCCAGCGCACCCTCGGCCTGCGCCCAGCTTCCGTAAAGCAGCGCAAGCTGCATCAGCAGCACCAGCCCCACAAGGCTGGCGATGGGGAAATACCGCGCCATCTCGCCCTTCAGCGCGGCGAAATCGATGTCCAGCATCATCACCACGAACAGGAACAGCACCGCCACCGCGCCGACATAGACGATGATCAAGAGCATCGCCATGAACTCGGCGCCCAGCAGCACGAACATCCCCGCCGCCGACAGGAAGCACAGGATCAGCCACAGCACCGAATGTACCGGGTTGCGCGCCGTGACCACCAGAAGCGCCGCCGTCACGATGACGATGGCAAAGGCATAGAATGTGAAATCGGCGATGCCCATTGTGCTCCGATGTCCTTCCTGTCGCTTGCATGCGCGGTCCTGACCGCTCAGCGGTAGGGCGCGTCGATTTCCAGGTTGCGCGCGATCTCGGCTTCCCAGCGCTCGCCGTTCTCCAGCAGCTTCTCCTTGTCGTAGAAAAGCTCCTCGCGGGTTTCGGTGGCGAATTCGAAATTCGGCCCCTCGACAATCGCATCCACCGGGCAGGCTTCCTGGCAAAAGCCGCAGTAGATACATTTGGTCATGTCGATATCATAGCGCGTGGTGCGGCGCGAGCCGTCCGCGCGCGGTTCGGCGTCGATGGTGATCGCCTGCGCGGGGCAGATCGCCTCGCACAGCTTGCAGGCGATGCAGCGTTCCTCGCCGTTGGGATAGCGGCGCAGCGCGTGCTCGCCCCGGAAGCGGGGCGAGAGCGGGCCCTTTTCGTGCGGGTAGTTGACGGTCGACTTGGGGGCCACGAAATACCGCATGCCCAGCCCGAAGCCTTTGATGAAATCCACCATCAGGGTGTATTTGATGGCGCGTCCCCAGTCGAAACCCATGGTTCAAACCTCCAGTTTCGCTTCCAGATGCTCGACGCGTTTGTCGATCTGTCCGATGACCGAACTCAGGCCGAAGATCATCATTCGGTGGCCCTGCAATTCGGTTTCGATATCGTCGAAGCGTGTCTCCATGCGTGTTTCCAGCGATTTCAAACTGCCGCGCACCTCACCAAGGTCCTCGCGGATCAGCCGCAGTTGCTCCAACACGATGTTGTCCACGCTCTCGCCCATCTCAGCCCCCCACGGCCCAGCGGGCCCAGAAGCCGCCCGCGACCTCGAACTTGGCGAGGAAGGCCACCACCACCACCCAGGCCAGCGACAGCGGCAGGAACACCTTCCAGCCGATCCGCATCAACTGGTCGTAGCGGTAGCGCGGCGTGATCGCCTTGATCATGGCGAAGAGGAAGAAGAAGAACGCCATCTTCGCCACCATCCAGAAGGCGCCATCGGGCAGCCCCGGGATGGGCGACAGCCAGCCGCCGAAGAACAGCAGCGAAATCAGCGCGCACATCAGGAAGATGGCGATGTATTCCCCCGCCATGAACAGCAGGTAGGGCGTCGATGAATACTCCACCATGAACCCGGCCACGAGTTCGGATTCGGCCTCGGGCAGGTCGAAGGGCGGTCGGTTGGTTTCCGCCAGACAACTGACGAAGAACAGCACCACCATGGGCAGATGCGGCAGCCAGTACCAGCCCAGCACGCCCCAGCCCGTGTCCTGCGAGGCGACGATCTGGCCCAGGTTCATGCTGCCGGCCGAGATGATCACACCGATGATGATCAGGCCGAGCGAGACCTCGTAGCTGATCATCTGCGCGGCGGACCGGAGCGAGCCGAGGAACGCATATTTTGAATTCGACGCCCAGCCGCCCATGATCACGCCGTAGACCTCGAGCGAGGAGACGGCAAAGACGAACAGGATCGCCACGTTGATGTCGGTCAGCACCCAGCGCTCGTTGAACGGGATCACCGACCAGGCCAGCATCGCCAGCACGAAGGACAGAAGCGGCGCCAGGAAGAACACCGGCCGGTCTACCCCTGCCGGGATCACCACTTCCTTGACCACGAATTTCAGCGCATCCGCCACGGTCTGCAACAGCCCCCAGGGGCCGACCACATTGGGCCCGCGCCGCATCTGGACCGCCGCCCAGACCTTGCGGTCGCCATAGACGAGGAACAGGAGCGAAATCATCACGAAACCGACCACCAGCAGCGATTGCGCCACGATCAGGAGCGTGATGCCGAGGCCCGTTTCCAGAAATGCGTCCATCTTCGTGTCCCGTCGCTCAGACCGCCCTCAGACGGTCGGTATGTTCTGTTCCTCGCAATCCGCGACGACCACCTCGGAATCGATGGTGCGCAGGCCGCGCGGCAAAGCAGGCGAAATGGTGTAAACAGCATCCGCGCGCGAGATTCCACCCTCACGCGTCACATTCGTGCGCAAATGCCGGGCAAACCCGTAGCCGCGGATCAGCGCATACTGGGCCGCCGCACAGCGGGCATAGGCGATCACGTCCGCCTCATCGCGCGCGCCGCGCATGGCAACGCGGAAATTGACCAGGTCACTGTCCATCATGCGGGTCTCCACCCCCAGATACTCCGGCGCAAAGCGCCGCTCGCTGGCGTCCTGCGTGCCTGCACAGCCCATCAGACCGACCAGCCCGGCCAGGCCAGCGGCGCGCAGGCCGGACATGATGACCGCCATTCACTCCGCCGCCAGCGGCGCGTTGCGCCGTGCCTTGGCCTGCGCGGCCAGTTCCCCCATCAGCTTCGAAGCGCGCGCGATCGGGTTCGTCAGGTAGAAATCCGTGACCGCATAACCGAAATCCCCTGACTCGGGGCGCTTGAGCGGCAGGGGCTGCCAGCCATTCTCTGGCAAGAGGTCGATATCGCCCAGGTGCGGCACCGCCTCGGCCATGGCGCGGCGCAGTTGCGGGACGCTGTCGAAGGGCAGCGTGGCGCCCAGTTCGGCCGAGAGCGCGCGCAGGATGGCCCAGTTTTCGCGCGCATCGCCCGGCGGGAAACCGGCGCGCAGCGCAACCTGCGGGCGCCCTTCGGTGTTGACGAAGATGCCCGGCTCCTCGGTCCAGGCGGCGGCGGGCAGGATCACATCGGCCCGGTGCGCGCCCCGGTCGCCATGGCTGCCCTGATAGATCACGAACGGTCCGGCGGGGATGTCGATCTCGTCGGCGCCGAGGTTGTAGATCACCTTGGCCCCCAGCGCGGCATCGATCCCGCCCTCGGTCACGCAGCCCAGATCCATCGCGCCCACGCGCGCAATCGCCGTGTGCAGGACCAGAAGCCCCGCGCCGGTCTTTTCGGCCAGCGCCATGGCCTGGGCGAGCACCGCCTCGCCATCCGCGCCCGTCAGCGCACCCTGCCCCACGATCACCACGCCCGGCGCGTCCGAGGCTTCGGCCTTCTTCACCAGGCCGAACAGCGCATCTGCGCCGGTTCCGGCCTCGATCACGTCATAGGTCAGGTCCACCGGCGCGCCGACGCGGGTCACATCGGCCCCCGCCAGCCACGCCTTGCGGATGCGCGCGTTCAGCACCGGCGCCTCGGCGCGCGGGTTGGTGCCGATCAGCCAGACGTGGCGGGCGTGGTCGATATCCTCGATCGCTGCGGTGCCGACATAGGCGGAACGGTTGCCCGCAGGCAGCTTCGCACCATCGGTGCGGCATTCCACCGTCCCGCCCTGCCCTTCGATCAGGGTTTTCAGCGCGAACGCGGCCTCGGCCGGGGCCAGATCGCCCACCAGCCCGCTGACCTTCTTGCCCGCCATGGCATCCTTGACGGCGGCAAAGGCTTCGCCCCAGGTCGCTGGCGTCAACTTCCCGTCCTTGCGCACATACGGCCGGTCCAGCCGCTGGCGGCGCAGCCCGTCCCAGACAAAGCGGGTCTTGTCGCTTATCCACTCCTCGTTCACGCCGTGATTCTCGCGCGGCAGGATGCGCATCACCTCGCGCCCCTTGGTGTCCACGCGGATGTTGGAGCCGAGCGCGTCCATCACGTCCACGGTCTCGGTCTTGGTCAGCTCCCACGGGCGGGCGGTGAAGGCATAGGGTTTGGAGACCAGCGCCCCCACCGGGCACAGGTCGATGATGTTGCCCTGCAACTCGCTGTCGATCAGCGCGCCCAGATAGGTGGTGATCTCGGCATCTTCGCCGCGCCCGGTCTGGCCCATCACGCTGACGCCCGAGACCTCGGTGGTGAAGCGCACGCAGCGGGTGCAGGAAATGCAGCGCGTCATGTGGGTTTCGACCAGCGGGCCCAGGTCCAGATCCTCCACCGCGCGCTTGGGCTCGCGGTAGCGCGAGAAATCCACGCCATAAGCCATGGCCTGATCCTGCAGGTCGCATTCGCCGCCCTGATCGCAGATCGGGCAGTCGAGGGGATGGTTGATCAGCAGGAACTCCATCACGCCCTCGCGGGCCTTGCGGACCATGGGGCTGTTGGTGCGGATCACCGGCGGCGCGCCTTCAGGGCCGGGGCGCAGGTCCTTGACCTGCATCGCACACGAGGCGGCGGGTTTCGGCGGGCCGCCGACAACCTCGACCAGGCACATCCGGCAATTGCCCGCGATCGACAGGCGCTCATGATAGCAGAAGCGCGGAATCTCGATCCCCACCTCCTCGCAGGCCTGAATCAGCGTCATCGCCGGCGGGACCTCGATCTCGCGGTCGTCGATGATGATCTTGCGCAATTCGGACATGGTTTACCTTTCGCTCAGACGCCGCCCGATGGGCGTGCGTTCCTCGATCTGTTGACGGCCATAGGCGCAGACGGCGCTCGCCTCGTTGGGGGCCACGCCCTCGCGTTCCAGATGGCGATAGACCAGTTGGCGCATACGGTCCTGCTCGGCCTCGTCATCCACGAAGGCCTCGATCTGGGCGCGCGAAAAGCCCATGGACCGCGCCTGCCGATAAAGCGGCAGGAAGAAGGCCACACGCTCCAGCCGCCCCGGCCCGCCAAGCGTATCGCATGTTTCGGCCACGTGATGGATGATCGCTGCGGTGAACAGCGCGTTGTAGATGCTGCTATTGCCGCGCAGGGCATCGTTGACCTCGGCCTGGGTCATGGCGGCGCTGGCCATGGGGGCGGTCAGAAGGGCGGCGGCAAGCGCCAGCGAGCGGATCAGGGCACGCGAGACCATGGGGATACTCCGGATACAGGAATGGTGGAAAAGTGCCCACACCCTGCCACCCGCCCCCGGCAGCGTCACATGACGATTGCGTGCCCGCTGCGGACGCCTCGCCTGCCTTATGCGCGCCACATCCGGCATCTGCCCCTCACTCGGCCGCGACAGCCGGGGCGCGCCCGGCCTTCTGGGCCTTGATGCGGTCCTCGATCTCGTCGCGGAAGTTGCGGATCAGGCCCTGGATCGGCCAGGCGGCGGCGTCGCCCAGGGCGCAGATGGTGTGGCCCTCGACCTGCTTGGACACGTCCCAGAGCATGTCGATTTCCTCAAGCTCCGCCTCGCCGCGCACCAGCCGGTCCATGACCCGCATCATCCAGCCGGTGCCTTCACGGCAGGGCGTGCACTGGCCGCAGCTTTCGTGCTTGTAGAACTTGGCCAGCCGCCAGATCGCCTTGATGATGTCGGTGGACTGGTCCATGACGATTACCGCCGCCGTGCCCAGCCCCGATTTCAGGTCCTTCTGCAGATAGTCGAAATCCATGATCGCGCTGCGCATGCTCTCGCCGCGCACGCAGGGCACCGAAGAGCCACCGGGGATCACCGCCTTGAGGTTGCCCCAGCCGCCGCGCACCCCGCCGCAATGCCGCTCGATCAGTTCCTCGAAGCTGATCGACATGGCTTCCTCGACCACGCAGGGGCGGTGCACATGCCCCGAGATGGCGAAGATCTTGGTGCCCGCGTTGTTCTGCCGCCCGAAGCCCGCGAACCAGGAAGCCCCGCGCCGCAGGATCGTCGGCACCACGGCGATGGATTCCACGTTGTTGACCGTGGTCGGGCAACCATAGAGCCCCGCGCCCGCCGGAAACGGCGGCTTCATGCGCGGCATGCCCTTCTTGCCCTCCAGGCTTTCCAGCAGCGCCGTTTCCTCGCCGCAGATATAGGCCCCGGCGCCATGGGCCATGAACAGGTCGAAGTCCCAGCCCGACCCGCAGGCATTCTTGCCGATCAGCCCGGCCTCATAGGCCTCGTCGATGGCGGCCTGCAGCGCCTCGCGCTCGCGGATGTATTCGCCGCGGATGTAGATGTAGCAGGTGTGCGCGTTCATGGCGAAGGACGCGATCAGGCACCCTTCGATCAGCGTGTGCGGATCATGGCGCATGATCTCGCGGTCCTTGCAGGTCCCGGGCTCGGATTCATCCGCGTTTATGACCAGATAGGCCGGGCGTCCGTCGCTTTCCTTGGGCATGAAGGACCATTTCAGCCCGGTGGGAAAGCCCGCGCCCCCGCGCCCGCGCAACCCGGACTGCTTCATCTCGTCGACGATCCAGTCGCGCCCCTTCTCCAGGATCGCCTTGGTCCCGTCCCAGTGGCCGCGCGCCTGCGCGCCCTTCAGCGACCGGTCGTGCATCCCGTAGAGATTGGTGAAGATGCGGTCCTTGTCGTCCAGCATGTCAGATCCTCAGTTGTTCCGGCGGTGCCGCCAGATGCGCCAGGTGACCACCAGCGCCCAGAAAAACGCGGCCAGCGCGGCAAAGTCGAACAGGAAGACGTAGCGCGCTTCCCAGTTCAGGTGTCCACCCAGCCATTGCAGCCCCATCCACGCCAGCATCGCCCCCGCCATGACCATGGCGGCCAGCCGGGCCTGCCATGCCATGCGCCGTTCTTCGGGGTCCTGCTTGCGCATCACTCCTCTTTCGCTCGCAGGCGGCAAGGCCCGCTCAGTCCGCTTCGGCCAGCGTCTTGGCCTGACCGATCCAGTCGTCGCGCGCGATCCGGCCCTTGAAGTTCAGCTGGTCATCGACCCAGGTGATTTCTTCTTCGGTCCACGCCGCGATCTGCCAGTAGTGGAACACCCCCATGGCGTTCAGCTTCTGCTCCAGCACCGGGCCGACCCCGCCGATCTTCTGCAGGTCATCCGCCGCACCCTTGGCTTCGGTCAGCATCTCGGGCTTGCGGCCTTCGGGGGCGGCCTTGGCGGTGGCCTCGGGCTTTGCGGCGGGTTTGGCGGGGGCCTCATCCTTGGTGGAGCCGGTTTCGTCGATCACCGAAGCCAGGCCGGGCTTCGGCTTGACCTTGCGCGCGGGTTCGCGCTTGCCGGCGGGCTTGTCCTGCCAGGGCGTGACCAGTTCCAGTTCGGTGCCGTCGATACGCTTGATAGTGTCCTGTTGCGCCGCCGCAAGGGCGACCGAGGCATTCTGCGCCTCGCCCGTGAACTCGGTCAGCGAGGTCAGGTTGTCCTTGGGCTCCGAGGCAAAGCGCCCGTTCTGCGGCCCCGGCGCGGGGACCTTGCCCGCGGCCAGATCGTCGATGATCTGCGCCAGCCGCTCGGCGGTCAGATCCTCGTAATAGTCCTTGCCGATCTGGGCCATGGGCGCGTTGGCGCAGGCGCCAAGGCATTCGACCTCTTCCCAGGAAAACCGGCCATCGTTGGACAGCATGTGCGGGCGCTTGGCGATCTTGTCCTTGCAGACGGCCACCAGATCCTCGGCCCCGCAGATCATGCAGGACGTGGTCCCGCAGACCTGGATATGCGCAACAGACCCAACGGGTTGCAGCTGGAACATGAAGTAGAAGGTCGCCACCTCCAGCACGCGGATATAGGCCATGTCCAGCATGTCGGCGATGTGTTCGATCGCCGGGCGGGTCAGCCAGCCCTCCTGCTCCTGCGCGCGCCACAAAAGCGCGATCACCGCGCTGGCCTGACGGCCCTCGGGGTATTTCGTCATCTCCGCTTCCGCCCAGGCCTGGTTGGCGGGGGTGAAGGCGAAGCTTTCGGGTTGGTCCGGGTGCAGGCGGCGTAGCATCAGCGATCAATCTCCCCGAACACCACGTCCATCGTGCCGATGATGGCGGCCACATCGGCCAGCATGTGACCCTTGCAGACGTGGTCCATGCTCTGCAGGTGCAGATACCCCGGCGCGCGGATCTTGGCGCGATAGGGCTGGTTGGTGCCGTCGGCGACCAGATAGACGCCGAATTCGCCCTTCGGCGCCTCCACGGCGGCATAGACCTCGCCCGCCGGGACGTGGAAGCCTTCGGTGTAGAGCTTGAAGTGATGGATCAGCGCTTCCATGCTGGTCTTCATCTCGGCGCGGTCGGGCGGGCCGATCTTGCCGCGCGCCAGCACATCGCCCTGCCCTTCGGGCGCGCGCAGCTTTTCAATGGCTTGCAGCATGATCTTCGTGCTTTCGCGCATCTCGGCCATACGGCACAGGTAGCGGTCGTAGCAGTCGCCGTTCTTGCCCACGGGGATCTTGAAGTCGAACTCGTCATAGCATTCGTAAGGCTGCGCGCGCCGCAGGTCCCAGGCAAGGCCCGAGCCACGCACCATCACCCCCGAATAGCCCCAGTCCAGGATCTCCTGTTCGGAAATCACCCCGATATCGGCGTTACGCTGCTTGAAGATGCGGTTTTCCGTCAGCAGCGTGTCGATATCGTCCAGCAGTTTCGGGAAGGCGTGGCACCATTCCTCGATATCGTCCAGCAACGCGGGCGGCAGGTCCTGATGCACGCCGCCGGGCCGGAAATAGGCCGCATGGAGCCGCGCCCCGCAGGCGCGCTCGTAGAAGATCATCAGCTTCTCGCGCTCCTCGAACCCCCAGAGCGGCGGGGTCAGGGCGCCCACGTCCATCGCCTGCGTGGTCACGTTCAGCAGGTGGCTGAGAATGCGCCCGATCTCGGAATAGAGCACCCGGATCAGCGAGCCCCGGCGCGGCACCTCCACCCCGGTCAGCTTCTCGATGGCCAGGCACCAGGCGTGCTCCTGGTTCATCGGCGCCACATAATCCAGCCGGTCGAAATAGGGCAGGTTCTGCAGGTAGGTGCGGCTTTCCATCAGCTTCTCGGTGCCGCGATGCAACAGCCCGATATGCGGGTCGCAGCGCTCCACGATCTCGCCGTCAAGCTCCAGCACCAGCCGCAAAACCCCATGCGCGGCAGGGTGTTGCGGGCCGAAGTTCAGGTTGAAGTTGCGGATCTGCTGCTCGCCCGTCTGGACGTCCTCGAACCCTTTGGCGCCGTCCATCATTTCGAAGCCTCCTTCGGCTTTTCATCCCCCGGGAGCACGTAGTTCGCGCCCTCCCAGGGAGACATGAAATCGAACTGGCGGTATTCCTGCACCAGCTTCACCGGCTCATAGACCACGCGCTTGAGGGCCTCGTCATAGCGGACCTCGGTATAGCCGGTGGTAGGGAAATCCTTGCGCAGCGGGAAGCCGCGGAACCCGTAGTCGGTCAGGATGCGCCGCAGGTCCGGGTGCCCCGAAAACAGGATGCCGAACATATCGAAGACCTCGCGCTCGAACCAGTTGGCCGAGGGGTGCAGCGGCGTGATCGAGGGCACCATGGCGTCCTCGGCCACCGGCACCTTCACGCGGACGCGGTGGTTCTGATACATCGACAGCAAGTGATAGACGACATCGAACCGGTTGCGCCGCTCGGGGTAGTCTACGGCGGTGATGTCCACTAGCGTGGAAAACCGGCAATTCGGGTCCATCTGCAAGAACCGGATGAAGCCGAAAAGGTCCCCCAGCCCCACGGTCACGGTCAGTTCGCCATGGGTCATCACGTGGTCGCGCAGGACTTCGGGCTGACGCTGCGCCAGATGCTCTGCAAGCTCGGCCAGCGCCTCGGTCATGGCTTCGGTGTGGGCTTCGGTCATGCCATGCTCTCCTTACCGGACCAGCGTGCCGGTGCGGCGAATCTTGCGCTGAAGCTGGAGGATGCCGTAAAGCAGCGCTTCGGCCGTCGGCGGGCAGCCCGGAACGTAGATGTCCACCGGCACGATCCGGTCACAGCCGCGCACCACGGAATAGCTGTAGTGGTAGTAGCCGCCGCCATTGGCGCAGGAGCCCATGGAGATCACGTAGCGCGGCTCGGGCATCTGGTCGTAGACCTTGCGCAGCGCCGGCGCCATCTTGTTCGTCAGCGTGCCGGCGACGATCATCAGGTCCGACTGGCGGGGCGAGGCGCGCGGCGCGGTGCCGAAGCGCTCCACGTCGTAGCGCGGCATGGAGGTGTGCATCATCTCGACCGCGCAGCAGGCCAGCCCGAAGGTCATCCAGTGCAGCGAGCCGTTGCGCGCCCAGTTGATGATATCCTCGGTCGCGGTCAGCAGGAAACCCTTGTCCTGCAACTCGCGGTTCAGGTCCTGCGTGGCGACCTCACGGTCGGCGCCAGCGGTGTTCACGCTCGTGCTCACTCCCATTCCAGCGCTCCTTTCTTCCATTCATAGGCGAAGCCCACGGTGAGGATGGCCAGGAACACCATCATTGACCAGAAGGCGGTCATGCTCATCTCGCCAAAGGCCACGGCCCAGGGGAAGAGGAAGGCGATTTCCAGGTCGAAGATGATGAACAGGATCGCCACCAGATAGAAGCGCACATCGAATTTCATCCGCGCGTCGTCGAAGGCGTTGAACCCGCATTCATAGGCCGAGACCTTTTCCGGGTCCGGGTTGCGCACGGCGATGATGATGGCCGACAGGAGCAGCACCAGCCCCAGCCCGACGGCAATGCCGAGGAAAATCAGGATCGGCAGATAAGACCTGAGCAGTTCTTCCAAGGCGGCCTCCTTCGGCGCTTCGCCGCAGTACGGCATGGCTTCGTCTGTGACTGATCTACTCTCACCCCTCGGTCCGGTCAACTCGGACAGGGGGGGAATCGGCGCAATCCAGGGGATTGTGTTCCGTGGTATACCGTCGCAGCCCGCGCGCTGCCCGACGAAACGGCAGCCTGCCTGCCCCTGCAGGCTCCGCTGCGCTCAGCCCCGGTTCAGCCGATCCAGACGCGCGCGGATGCTCAGCCCGTGCGCTTCCAGGCTTTCGGATTGCGCCAGCCGCTCGCCCGCGGGGCCGATGGCGGCCAGCGCTTCGGGGGTCATGCGGGCGATGGTGGTGCGTTTGAGGAAATCCAGCACCGACAGCCCGCTGGAAAACCGCGCCGAACGCGCCGTGGGCAGCACATGGTTCGGCCCGCCGATGTAGTCGCCCACCGCCTCGGGCGTCAAGGGGCCCAGGAAAACGGCGCCCGCGTGGCGGATGCGGGTCAGCAGCGCCTCGGGGTCGGCGACGCAAAGCTCCAGGTGCTCGGGCGCGATCCGGTCGGAAAGTGCCGCCGCCTGCGTCAGCGTGTCCACCACGATCACCGCGCCGAAGTCGCGCCAGCTTGCCCCGGCGATGGCGCGACGCTCCAGCGTTTCCAGCCGTTTTTCGACCGCCGCCGCAACCTTTTGACCGAAACCGGCATCGGTGGTGATCAACAGCGCCTGCGCGCTTTCGTCATGCTCGGCCTGGGACAAAAGGTCCAGCGCGATCCAGTCGGGGTCATTGTCGGCATCGGCAATGATCAGAATCTCGGACGGCCCGGCGATCATGTCGATGCCCACGCGCCCGAACACCCGGCGCTTGGCGGCGGCGACATAGGCGTTGCCCGGCCCTGTGATCTTGTCCACCGGGGGGATGGTTTCGGTTCCATAGGCCAGCGCCGCAATCGCCTGCGCGCCGCCGATGCGCCAGACGGTGTCAACGCCCGCAAGCCGTGCGGCCAGCAGCACCAGCGGATTCACCACGCCCTCCGGCGTGGGACAGGCGATTTCCAGCCGCTCCACCCCGGCCACGCGCGCCGGGATGGCATTCATCAACACCGAGGACGGGTAGCTGGCCAGCCCGCCGGGCACATAGAGCCCCGCCGCCCCGACCGCCGACCAGCGCCAGCCCAGATCGGCGCCGGTGGCGTCGGTCCAGCGGGCGTCGGCGGGCATCTGGCGCTCATGATAGGCACGGATGCGCTCGGCCGCCAGTTCCAGCGCGGCGCGATCCTCGGGCGGGACGCGGGCGCAATGCTCCTCGATCTCCTCGACGGAAAATGCCAGCGTCTCGGGCGTCAGGTCCAGCCGGTCGAAGCGCGCGGTCAGTTCGATCAGCGCCGCATCGCCGCGCGCACGCACATCGGCGATGATCGCGGCCACCGCGTCATCCACATCCGGCGCATCCTCGCGCTTGGCGGACAGCAGCGCTGCGAAATTGGCCTCGAACCCCGGGCCGGCGGCGTTCAGGAATTGCGGCATTCAGGTGTCTCCGTCATCGAGCGGGTGCGAAGGCACCTTCCCCGAGGGCGCCACATAGGGCCGCGTCACGTCGCGCAAGGCCAGGTCCACGCATTCCACCGACAGCCGCACCGCCCCGTCGCCCGCCAGCAGCAGGTCCAGCGTGCCAGTACCATCCTCGCCGGGCGTGAATTCCAGCGACAGGAGCGACAGCACCGTGTCCCGCTCCGACAGGTCCAGGCCCTGCGTGGCCGCGGCCATCACATCATTGACGATCAAGAGACTCTGCACCCGCTCCGGCGGGCGGGCGGTGCGCTCCCAGCGGAAACGGTTCAAGAGCACCGCGAAGCGGCGGCGGCGGCGGTCGAATGTCATCTCGGTCACCGGGAACACCGAATCCTGCACCAGCGCGGCGATCACCTTCAGATCCTCGGCATCCAGCGCGCGCAGGCGCACGGGGGCCTCACCGGCGTCTTCAAACCGTGCATCCGCCATGGCCTAGCCCCTCACCCGTTCGACCCGCGCGCCACAGCCGCGCAGCTTTTCCTCGATCCGCTCATAGCCCCGGTCCAGGTGATAGACACGGCTGAGCAAGGTTTCGCCCTCGGCCGCGAGGCCAGCCAGGATCAACGAGACCGAGGCGCGCAGATCCGTCGCCATCACCGGCGCGCCGCGCAGCCGCTCGACCCCGGTGACCGTGGCGGTGCCGCCGTGCACCTCTATCTGCGCGCCCATGCGCAGGAGTTCGGGCGCGTGCATGAAGCGGTTCTCGAATATGCGTTCCTCCAGCACCGCCGTCCCGTCGGCGATGCACATCAGCGCCATGAACTGCGCCTGCAGGTCGGTGGGAAAGCCGGGGAAGGGTTCGGTCACCACATTGGCGGCGCGCACCCGGTCATTGGTGCGGGTGACACGCAGGCCGCGCTCGGTCTCGGTCACTTCGACCCCGGTTTCCGCCAGCTTGTCCACGAAGGCCTGCACCAGATCCAGCCGCCCGCCCAGGCATTCCACCGACCCGCCCGCGATGGCGGGGGCCAGCATGAAGGTGCCGAGTTCGATCCGGTCGGCGACCACCGGATGCGTCGCGCTGTCCAGCGCGTCCACCCCCTCGATGGTGATGGTCGAGGTCCCCTCGCCTTCGATCCGCGCGCCCATCCGGCGCAGGCAGTGCGCAAGGTCCACGATCTCGGGCTCGCGCGCGGCGTTCTTCAGCACCGTTGTCCCGCGCGCGAGCGTCGCCGCCATGAGCGCGTTTTCCGTGGCGCCGACCGAAACCAGCGGGAATTCGAACGTGGCGCCTCTCAGCCCGCCCGGCGCGCGGGCGTGGACATAGCCGTCGCGCAGGTCCAGTTCCGCACCCATCGCCTCCAGCGCACGCAGATGCAGGTCCACGGGCCGCGCGCCGATGGCGCAGCCTCCCGGAAGCGACACCTCGGCCCGCCCGTGCCGCGCCAGCAAGGGCCCCAGCACCAGGATCGAGGCGCGCATCTTGCGCACGATGTCGTAATCGGCGCGCTCGCTGTCCAGCGCGTGACTGGACAGCGCCAGCACCTGCCCGCCCTGCAACGCGGCCACTTCAACCCCCAGCGATTCCAGCAGCGCGGTCATGGTGCGGATATCCGACAGCCGCGGCGCGTTGGTCAGCGTCAGCGGCGCGTCGGTCAGAAGTGTGGCCGGCATCAGCGCAAGGCACGCGTTCTTGGCCCCGGCAATGGGGATTTCCCCCTCCAGCGGCCCGTTGCCGGTGACGACGATCGAGTCCATGGGCGCGCCTTTCTAGTCCGTATCGGGGCCGTCTTTTCGGTTCGTATCAGGGGTGCCGCGCGCGGCGGCCTGCGCCTTGCGGCGCGCGATATTGGCCTTCAGCGCCGCCTTCAGCCGCGCCTTGCGCGGGTCTTCGGGCGGGCGTTTGGCTGGCGGCGCGGGCCGGTCCGGGAAGCGAGGTCCTGACATGGCGCCCTTCCTAGCGCAAGCCGGAAAAACCGTCCAGATTGCGCTTGCATGCCCTCCGGTTTCCGACTAATCCCACGCCCGGAACCGATGCTGCGGTAGCTCAGTGGTAGAGCACACCCTTGGTAAGGGTGAGGCCGAGAGTTCGATCCTCTCTCGCAGCACCATCCTTTCCCCGCCCTCGCTGATCGACGCGCGTCCCCCCTCTCCGCTACGCGTCGCGCGGCCTGACCAAGCGCATCGTGCGCGCACAGGATAATGAAACCACCGCGCCGGGCCACGCCTGCATCTTGGCTTCAACCTTTCCGGCGAACCCTCTAGGGTCGGCGCAAACGCCACTCCAAGACCCGAAAGGCCCCGCGCATGACCGCATTCGACGACCTGATGGCCCACGCCCGCGAAACGGCGGCGCTGGACAATGTGATGACGCGGCTGGGCTGGGACCAGCGCACGATGATGCCCCACGGCGCGGCGCACCTGCGGTCCGAGGAACTGGCCGCCCTGGAAACCGTCCTGCACGACCGCCGCACCGACCCGCGCATCGGCGACTGGCTGGAAGCGGCCGAGGCGCCGGACGCGGCCGGACAAGCCGCCCTGCGCGAACTCCGTCGCAGCTATGCCCGCAACACCCGCGTGCCCGCGCGGCTGGCGGCGGAACTCGCCCGCGTCACCGCCATGGGGCAGGAAATCTGGTCCCAGGCGCGGCGCGATGACGATGTGGCGGCCTTTCTGCCGGTGCTGCGCCAGGTGGTGGCGCTGCGGCGCGAGGAAGCGGCGGCGCTCGCGAACGGGGGCGACCTTTATGACGCGCTGATGCAGGACTACGAACCCGGCGCCTCGGGTGCGGAAACGGCCGCCATGTTCGACCGGATGCGCCCGCGGCTGGTGGCGCTGCGCGAGGCGACCCTCGCCCGCCCGGCGCCGGAACCCCTGCGCGGCACTTTCCCTCAGGACGCGCAGTTGCGCATCGCCCGCAAGCTGGCCGAGACCTTTGGCTATGACTTCGCCCACGGGCGGCTGGACCTGACTGTTCACCCGTTCTGCGCCGGCCACGGCGAGGATGTGCGCATCACCACCCGCGTGGTCGAGACAGAGCCCTTCAACTGCTTCTACTCCACCGTGCACGAGGTCGGCCACGCCGCCTATGAGCAAGGGGTGGATGCCGCGCACGCGCTCTCGCCGCTGGGGCGCGGGGTGTCCATGGGGGTGCATGAAAGCCAGAGCCGGATCTATGAAAACCAGCTCGGCCGCTCGCGCGCCTTCACCGGCTGGCTGTTCGATCAGATGCACGCCGAGTTCGGGCCGCTGAACCTGCATGACGCGGACGCCTTTTACCGCGCGGTGAACCGGGTGCATGCGGGCTACATCCGGACCGAGGCCGACGAGATACACTACAACCTGCACATCATGTTGCGCTTCGATCTGGAACGCGACCTGCTGCGCGGGGAGTTGGAGGCCGACGATCTGGAGGACGCCTGGAACACCCGGTTCGAGGCGGATTTCGGCACCCCCGTGGACCGGCCCGCCAACGGCATCCTGCAGGACGTGCACTGGTCGGCAGGGCTTTTCGGGTACTTCCCGACCTACACGCTGGGCAATGTCTACGCCGGTTGTCTGTTCAAGGCGATGCAGGCCGATCTGCCGGAGCTGGACGCGGACCTCGCGCGCGGCGATCTGAGCGCGCCCACCGGCTGGCTGCGCGAACGCCTGCAGCGCTTCGGCGCCCTGCGCGAGCCGCGTGCCACAATCGAAGCTGCTTGCGGCTTCACCCCGGACGAAGGGCCGCTGCTGGACTATCTGGAGGCGAAATTCGGGGCGCTCTGAGCGCGCGGCGGGGGCCGAACGCCGTCAGGCTGCGCCCCGCATGGCAGGGCGCCACAGGAAACCCCCGCGCCGAGGGGCAGCGCGGGGGTCCATGGTCGAACGGGTGGAATGCCGGGTCAGGCGGCCTCGCGCTGGTTTTCGGCAAGGCGCGCGTTGACGCGCGCCACGGTCTCGTCCAGCAGCGGCGAACCCATGCCGATCTGGTCGGCGATCAGCTTCACCAGCAGGTCCACACGTTCGATCTGCGCCGAACCGGCGTCGATGGCGCGCGCCGCCGACGACGGCTTCAGCAGCCCTTCGGCGGCCTTGGCGTATTTCTCGAACGGCACCAGATCGCTCTCGGCCGCGCCCAGTTTCACCACGATCTGGTTGACCAGTTCATAGATCCTGCGCGACAGGTCCAGATCGCCGTGCACGGCCTCGCGGATCGGCTGCGAGCCAACGGGCAGCACCGCGCGGTAGTTCCCGGTCAGCAGCATCGCCCATTTGGCGAAGGGCACGAAGAGCGAATCGTGCACGCGCAGCTTTACCGGCACGTCCTGGCCATCCACGCGCAGCGCCTCGATCCCCTCGGCCATTTCGCGCAGCATGGCGTTATGCGCGTCATCGGCAAAGGGCGCGGCCTTGAAGTTCGTGGGCAGGCCCACGTGCAGAACATTGTTCTTCTCCTCCGGCGGGCGGAAGGCCTGCGGGTCCGGGCTGCACAGCGACACCAGCCCCGGCTTGAACTGCGCCCAGATCTCGGGCGCGGCGAAGCAGGGCTCCAGAAGCTTGGCGTCCAGCCCCTCGATCCGCGCCAGGAAGGGCAGCGGCGGCATGTTCATGATCGACAGGCAGGGCAGTTCGGCGGCCGCGACCCGACGCAGGAGCGCACGAATATCCTCGGACCCATACTGCGGCTCGGACATGGCCAGCGCGACCATGTCGTAGTCGTCGACCTTCACCGAACCGGGGGCGGCGGCATCCAGACGACCCGGCAGGTCACCCGACCGGAACGCGCGATGCTCCGCCTCGCCGCGCAGCTTGATGCGGACCTCGGTCCCGTCGGCATTGATCACATCGGCGGTGGATTGGCGACACACAAGCGTCACGTCATGACCGGCCATCAGCAGCTTTGTGCCCAGCAGCGATCCGTAAGACGCGCCCAAAATCAAAACGTTGTATGCCATTGTTCACCCTCCTTGCATAACGCGACATGCGTTGCTGAGGACAGACGTAGGCGTCATCGCGCGCGAATGCACGGAAATTCAGGTCACGGCGTAAAGCGCCGGATTTACACCTGCCAGGACTGTAAATTTGTAAACGCTTCGCCTTGTGTGGCAATCTTGTTGCGTACAGTGGCATACGGGCGACATATCCAAACGCCCGCCGACCGCCCGCACCGATGCATCAACCCGCTGCGCGCAAGGCTCAGCGCGCCCCATCCCCGCGCAGGGCGCGGGCCATATGGTCCAGAACCGCGTTCACGAATGACGTCTCGCGCCCCTCGGGGAAGAACGCCGCCGCGATATCCACGTATTCGGTGATCACCACGCGCGCGGGCGTGCTGGCGTTCAGCATCTCGGCCCCCGCGGCCCGGAACAGCGCCCGCAACGTGGGGTCGATCCGGGCAATGGGCCACTTCGCCACCAGCGCGCGGTCGGTCAACTGGTCGATCTGGGCCTGTCGATCCACGGCCGTGTCCACCAGCTTGCGGAACAGGGTGCGGTTGGCCTCGACCCAGTTTTCCTCGGGCGTCTCGGCGCCGATCCGGTGCGCCTCGAACTCGGCGGTGACGGCGTCGATGGTCTGGCCCGAGGTCTCCATCTGAAAGAGCGCCTGCACGGCGTAGAACCGCGCGGCCCCGTTGAGCGAGCGGCGCGCCGCGGCATCCGGGCGCGGCTTGCCCCCGCGCGAATTACCCCCTGAAGCCTTGCCTTCTGGCGCGCTCATGCCGTGCCCCCGCTGCCATCACCCTTGCCATCCCCGGCAAGCTGGATGTTCTCGGATGCCGGGCGAAAGCCCACGCTCCCCTTCGGCCGCCCCCAGCGGCGGTCCAGCGCCACCAGATGCAGCGCCGCCGCCGCTGCGCCGCCGCCCTTGTCCTGATGGTCCGGGTCTGCACGCACCAGCGCCTGCGTGTGGTTTTCCACCGTCAGGATACCATTACCCACGCAGGCGCCCTGCAGACCCAGCAGCATCAGCCCGCGCGAACTATCGTTGCACACGGTTTCGTAATGCGTGGTCTCGCCCCGGATCACGCAGCCCAACGCCACAAACCCGTCGAAGTTCGAACGCCGGTAGGCCTGCGCGATGGCGACGGGCAGCTCCAGCGCGCCCGGCACCTCGATCAGGTCGTGCGTGGCCCCGGCCCGCTCCAGTGTCGCGCGTGCCCCGGCGATCAGGTGGTCGGCAATGTCGCGGTAGAACGGCGCCACGGCGATCAGCACCTTCACCGGCGCGTCGAACTCCGGCAGCGGCAGGGAATAGTGACTGGGTCCGGCCATGTTCAGGCCCTCCGTGAGGGGATCTTGCGGGTGCCGACGATGGACAGGCCATAGCCGTCCAGCCCCACCACCTTCGGTGTGGCCGAGTTGGTCAGCAGGATCAACTCCTGCAGCCCCAGCGACGACAGGATCTGCGCGCCCAGCCCGTATTGCCGCAGGGTCTGGGGCGAGGCGCTCTCGCCGCTCGTCATCTTCATCGCCGTATCGCGCAGGAGCACCAGCACGCCGCGCCCTTCCTCGGCGATCAGCTCCATGGCGTCGGTGAATTCATTTGCACGCCCCGGCCCGCCGATCCCCACCATGTCCAGCAGCGGATCGAAGGCGTGCATCCGGACCGGCACCGGCGCCTCGCCCGCCACATCGCCCTTGATCAGCACAACATGCTCGGCGCCATGGGTGGTGTCGGCATAGATGCGCAGGGTCCAGTCGCCGCCGAATTCGGACGTGATCTGCCGCTCCTCGATCACCCGGACAAGGTTGTCATGGCGGCGGCGATAGGCGATGAGGTCGCTGATGGTGCCGATCTTCAGCCCGTGTTTCTGGGCAAAGGCCACCAGATCCGGCAGCCGCGCCATGGAGCCGTCCTCGTTCATGATCTCGCAGATCACGCCGGATGCGTTCAGCCCCGCCAGCCGGGCAACGTCCACCGCCGCCTCGGTATGGCCCGCGCGGACCAGCACGCCGCCCTCGCGCGCGCGCAGGGGAAAGACATGGCCCGGCGTGGCGATATCCTCGGCCCCCTTGCCCGGGTCGATGGCCACGGCCACCGTGCGCGCCCGGTCATGGGCGGAAATGCCGGTGGAGACACCTTCGCGCGCCTCGATTGACACCGTGAAGGCGGTTTCATGGCGCGAAGAGTTGCTGGACGCCATCAGCGGCAGGCCCAGCGCATCGATCCGCTCGCCGGGGAGTGCCAGACAGATCAACCCACGCCCATGAGCGGCCATGAAGTTGATCGCCTCGGGCGTGGCCATCTGCGCGGGGATGACCAGATCGCCCTCGTTCTCGCGGTCCTCGTGATCGACAAGGATGAACATCCGCCCGTTGCGGGCATCCTCGATGATCTCCTCCAGCGGCGAGATGGCATCGCGCCAATCATCCTCGACCGGGCCGGGTGTTTCGAAACGCATGGCGCACCTCCGGGGCTTCGCGTGCCAGATAGACCATCGCGCGGGCGGGGGAAAGGGTGCGGACGCGCCGCACAGACCCTGTGCGCGCAGCCCGGGGTCGCGCCTCAGCGCCCCTCGAATTCCGCCGGGCGCTTTTCCAGAAACGCCATCACGCCTTCGCGAAAATCGCGCGACCGACCGCAATCGCCCTGCGCCTCGGCCTCGCGGGCAAGCTGGCCGTCCAGATCGCTGGACATGGAGGCCCGCAGAAGCTTGCGGACACGGCCATAGGCCACGGTCGGCCCCTCGGCCAGCGTGCGTGCCCGCGCGCGCCAGACCGCGTCGAATGCGTCGTCGGCCACCGCCTCCCAGATCATGCCCCAGTCAGCGGCGCGGCGCGCCTCGATCCGCTCGGCGAACAGCATGGCCCCCATGGCGCGGGCAAACCCCACCTGCCGGGGCAGCCAGTAGGTGCCACCCGCATCGGGGACCAGCCCGATCCGGCTGAAGGCCTGCACGAAGGCCGCGCTCTCGGCGGCGATCACCACATCCGCCGCCAGCGCCAGATTCGCCCCCGCCCCGGCGGCCGCACCGTTGACCGCGGCCAGCACCGGCGCCGGGCAGTCCCAGATCGCGCGCAATAGCGGCTCGTATTCCTCGCGCAGGACACGCTCCAGATCGAGGTCGGTCACATCCGCCTCCTGGCCCAGATCCTGCCCCGAACAGAACGCCCGCCCCGCCCCGGTCAGCACCACACAGCGCGCCCGCGCGCCCTCTTCGCGCAGTGCGGCGCGCAACTCGGCCCGCATCTGCGCGTCAAGCGCATTCATCACCTCGGGGCGGTGCAGCGTGATCACCACCACGTCGCCGTCCCAGTCGACCCGCAGGGTCACATACTCCATGCCAACGCCCTTTCCCGCTGCCGCCTGCATCCGGCGACACCATAACCACGCCCAAGGCCGAGGCGAAAGCCGCACCCTGCGTCACACCGTCCCCTGCCATCATCATCTGTGCAAAAATATCCTCGGGGGGTGAATGGCCCGGAACGGGCCAGAGGGGGGCAGACAGCCCCCCTTACCCGGTCTCGGCTTCAGCCACGCTCCCGCAGGAGCGCGTCGAGCCGAGCGCGCTCTTCCTCGGACAGATCATCCGCGCCGATCTCGGGCGCGCCTTCACGGCGGCGCAGGTAGACACCGGCGGCAATCAGCGCCAGCATCAGCATGGCCGGCGCGCTGATCCACAGGATCAAGTTGGCGCCGTCAGTGGTGGGGCGCAGCAACACGAACTCGCCGTAGCGCTCGACCACGAAAGCCAGCACCTCCGCGTCGGTATCCCCTTCCTCGATCCGTTCGCGCACCAGCAGCCGCATGTCACGGGCCAGATCGGCGTTCGATTCGTCGATGCTCTCGTTGCGGCAGACCATGCAGCGCAGATCGGCCGACAGCGCCCGCGCCCGCGCTTCCAGCGCCGGGTCGTCCAGGATCTCGTCCGGCTGCGGCCCCGCCACCGCCGGAGCCCCGGTCAGTGCAAGCGCCAGCATCAGCGCCGCGCCCCATGCCCGCAGCCCGCTCATTCCGCCGGCACCGTGTCACTGCGCGGCCTGTCACTGGGCGGCCTGTCACTGGGCGGGCCGTCACCGCGCCGTCCACCGCTCTTGGCCGCCCCCGCCGCCACACGGTAGCGCCGATCCGTCAGGCTCAGGAGCCCCCCCAGCGCCATCAGCGCGCAGCCGAACCACAACCAGTTGGCAAAGGGCTTCAAGTGCGTGCGGATCGCCCAGCCACCGCCGTCCTGCGGATCGCCCATGACGACATAAAGGTCATGCGTCAGCCCGTAGCGCAGCCCCACCTGCGTCGTCGGCATCCCGGCGGCGGGATAGATCCGCTTTTCGGGGCGCACCTGCCCGCTCACGCCATCGTCGCGCTCGAAATCTACGAGCGCCATGGTCGAGGTGAAATTCGGCCCCTGAACCTGCTGCACATCCGTAAGGGTCAGCTCATAGGCGCCCACACGCCAGGTCTCACCATCACGGACCACGCGGATATCCTCGGTTTCCCAGCCCATGAGGGCCGCCACCGCGAACACCGCGACACCCAATCCGGAATGCGCCGTCGCCTTGCCCCAGTCGGCGCGCGGCAGCCGTCCCAGCCGCCGCAACCGCCCCGCAAAGGCGCCGCGCCCGGTGCGCGACCACAGGTCCGCGCCCGCGCCCAGCACCACCCAGACCGCCAGCGCCACGCCCACGGGCACCAGCATCGACATGCCGGTCTGCAGGCTCCAGACCAGCGCACCCATGGCGACCGAAAACACCGCCAGCCCGGCAAGCGGCCGCGCCGTGCGCGTCAGGTTGCCGCGCTTCCACGGCAGCATGGCGCCGATGGGAAGCACCATCGCCAGCGCGACCATGAAGGGCGTGAAGGCCATGTTGAAGAACGGCGGGCCGACCGAGAGCACCCGGTCGAACAGCATCTCGGCGATGAGCGGCCACATGGTGCCGACAAAGACCACGAAGGACGACACCGCCAGCAGCACGTTGTTGACCACCAGTGCCGATTCGCGGCTGACGGTGGAGAAGACGCCCTTCGCCTCCATCACGTTCGCCCGGGCGGCGAACAACGTCAGCGCGCCGCCCATGAACACGCCCAGGATCATCAGGATGAACACCCCGCGCTCCGGGTCCATGGCGAACGCATGGACCGAGGTCAGCAGCCCCGAGCGCACGATGAACGTGCCGATGAGCGAGAACCCGAAGGCCAGGATCGCCAGCAGGATGGTCCAGCTTTTGAGCGCCTCGCGCTTTTCCACCACGATGGCTGAGTGCAGCAGCGCTGCGGCAAACAGCCATGGCATGAGCGAGGCGTTCTCCACCGGGTCCCAGAACCAGAAGCCCCCCCAGCCGAGTTCATAATAAGCCCACCACGAGCCCAGCGCGATGCCGATGGTCAGGAACACCCAGGCCGCCAGCGTCCAGGGCCGCACCCAGCGGCCCCAGGCGGCATCCACCCGCCCCTCGATCAGCGCCGCCACGGCAAAGCTGAACGCCATGCTCAGACCCACATAGCCCAGATAGAGGAACGGCGGGTGGAGGGCCAATGCCGGGTCCTGCAACAACGGGTTCAGATCGCGCCCGTCAAACGGCGGAAAGGCCATCCGGTCGAACGGGTTCGAGGTGAAGATGGTAAAGGCCATGAAGGCCGCGGTGATCGAGGATTGCACCGCCAGCACGCGGGCCTGCAACGTGGCCGGCAGATTCGACCCGAACCACGCCGCCGAGGCCCCGAACAGCGTCAGGATCAGGATCCACAGCAGCATGGACCCTTCGTGATTCCCCCACACACCCGAAATCTTGTAGATCAGCGGCTTCGCGGTGTGCGAATTCGCCACCACCAGTTGCACCGAAAAATCCGAGGTCACGAAGGCCCAGGTCAGCGCCAGGAAACTGATGGCGACCAGGAAAAACTGCGCCGAGGCCATGGGCCGCCCCACCGCCATCCAGTCCGACCAGCCCTTGTGAGCGCCCACCAGCGGCACCAGGGATTGCGCGAGCGCCACCGCGAAGGCGAGGATCAGCGCGAAATGTCCGATTTCCACGATCATGGCGGAGTTATATGCCAGTTTCTCCCAGTGGCAAACTGCATCATGCGGTCGCAGTCACCGGCGGCGCTCACAGTTCGGTCAGCAGCAGGCCGCCGGGCGGATCAGCCCGTTCCGGCGCAATGCGCAGGAAAAGCGCCCCCGAGGCGCGCAGGGTGGGTGGGCGCGGCTTGGGGGCGCTTCTGGCGATCCCGCTACAGCCCCGCGCGCTGCGCGCTCATGCTGTCAAGCTTCAGCCGCGTCTCGAAGGCGCGCGAGATGTGGTCCTTCAGCGCCTGATACGCGGCTTCGCCATCGCCTGCGGCAATCGCCTCGGTGATGGCGCTGTGTTCGGCCACGGTCTCGCTCGGCCGTCCCTCTGCGGCGATCGAGGTGCTGGCCAGCAGCGCCATGGAGCGGTGCACCAGATCCAGTTGCTGGACCAGATAGCGGTTGTGCGAGGCCAGGTGGATCTGCTTGTGAAACCGGCGGTTGGCGCGGCTCATGGCCTCGGGGTCGTCCAGCAGGCGGCGATCCTCCTCGACCATCCCGCGCAGCACGCGCACCTCCTCGGCCGTGGCATGCCGCGCCGCCAGCCGCGCCGCCAACCCTTCCAGTTCCGCACGCACCACATAAAGCTCCGCCAACTGGTTGTGATCCAGCGAGGCGACAATCAGCGACCGCCCGTCCCGGGTCAGCAGCGACTGCGTTTCCAGCCGCTGCAACGCCTCGCGGATCGGCGTGCGCGACACGCCGAAGCGTTCCGCAAGTTCCGATTCCACCAGCCGCGCGCCGGGCTTGTAGATGCCCACGTCAATGGCATCGAGGATCAGCGAATAGGCGTCGGTCTGGGTCTTGATGTCGCTCATGGCACCCCTGCGGCTGACTTCAGCGCCACAATGCCCCGCGCAGCCGCACAGGTGCAAGCATCAAGATGCGCGCGCGGTTGCGCGCCGCCCACCCCCGCGCTACATCGCCCACCATGCCCGCAGACCGCTTCACACACGTGCAGACCTGGGTGTTCGACCTGGACAACACCCTTTACTCGCCGGAAACCCGCCTGTTCGACCAGATCGATCGGCGAATGACCCTCTTCATCATGGAAGCCCTGCGCGTGGACCGAGGCACCGCCAGCCGCCTGCGCCATCAATACTGGATGGAGCACGGCACCACGCTGGCCGGGCTGATGCGCGAGCATGACATGGCGCCCGGGCACTACCTGGAAATGGTTCATGACATAGATTTCTCGGCCCTGACCCCCGACCCGGACCTGCGCGCCCGGATCGGCGCCCTGCCCGGTCGGCGCGTCGTCTACACGAACGGCTCCGGCCCATACGCCGAGCGGGTGCTGGAAGGGCGCGGGCTTTCGGGCCTGTTCGATGCGGTCTATGGCGTCGAGCACGCGGGCTATCGCCCCAAGCCCGAGCGCGCGGCGTTCGAGGCGGTCTTTGCGATCGACGCCATCGACCCCGGCGCCGCGGCGATGTTCGAGGACGACCCGCGCAACCTGGCCGCGCCCCATGCCATGGGGATGCGCACCGTCCATGTGGCGCCCGAACCCCACGCCGCCCCGCATATCGAGCACCACACTGACGATCTGGGCGGCTTTCTGTCGCAACTGCTGCGCTGAGGGGCATATTGCCGCAGCCCCCGCCGCCGTGGCATAAGAGCCGGGACGCGCGCGATATGGATGCAAAGGAGCCTGCCATGGCCAAGACCACCCCCCGCCCCGCCCCGCAACGCGAGCCCGAACCCTGGGGCATCTGGATCGCCGTTCTGGTCGCTGTCCTGCTGATCGTCGGAAGCCTGGCCTTCGGTGGGCTGGCCGGGCTGACGATTCTGGGGCTGGTTCTGACTTTCGTTGTGCTGGCGGTGATGACGCGCGTGGTGCTGGGCTGACGCACCGCGGCGGCCTGCGACCTGCGGGCCGCACCCTGCGGCAAACTGCCATGCTGCCCCGCAGCATGGCGCCTCCTAGGTCCGGGACATGTCCAGAAACGGAGATGCCATGACCGACACAACCGAAACCCGCACCGAGACCGCACGCAACCCCCGGCACTGGCGCAACGCCGAAGAGCCCTGGCCGATCTGGGCCGCGTTGCTGGTGTTTCTCAACGCCGTGGTGATCGCCTCCATGAACTATGGTCTGCCAGGACTGGTGGCCGTTATGCTGCCCGCCACGGTGATCATGCTCATCCTGGTGCTGATGATCGCCACGGGTCGTTAGAGCTTGGGCGCTGACCACTTGAAAGAAAGCCGGACAATGCGCGCAACCCATGACATCGTGATCTCGGGCGGCGGCATCGCCGGGCTCAGCGCCGCGGCGGCCTTTGGCAGCGCCGGTTTCAGCGTGCTTTGCGTCGACCCTGCCCCGCCGGTCACGGATGCCGCGTCGACGGGCGCCGACCTGCGCACCACCGCGTTTCTGCAGCCGTCGATCCCGGTGCTGGAACGTGCCGGGGTCTGGGACCGGTTGGCACCCCACGCCATGCCGTTGCAGGTCATGCGGATCGTCGATGCCGGAGGGGTGGAACCGATAGCACGCGTCAGCCACGACTTCGACGCCGCCGATGTCTCGGACCAGCCCTTTGGCTGGAACCTGCCCAACTGGCTGCTCAGCCGCGAATTGCTGGCGCGGCTGACGGAACTGCCGAACGTGGATTTTCGCCCCGGGGTCGGTTCGGCAGGCATCACCACGCGCGAAACCAAGGGACTGGTGCGGCTGAGCGATGGCACCAGCGCGGCGGCCCGGCTGGTGGTCGCTGCAGATGGACGCAACTCGCCGCTTCGCAACGCGCTGGGGATCAACGTGCGCACCATGCGCTACGGGCAGAAGGCGCTGGCCTTTGCCGTGACCCACCCGGTGCCGCACGAAAACGTCTCGACCGAGATTCACCGCTCCGGCGGGCCCTTCACCCTCGTCCCCCTGCCCGACCGCGATGGCCAGCCCTGTTCGGCCGTCGTCTGGATGGAGCGCGGCCCCGAGGTGGCGCGGCTGCAGGCGCTCCCCGTCCCGGCGTTCGAGGCCGAGATGACGGCGCGTTCGGGCGGGCTCTTCGGGCCGCTGAAACTGGCCTCGGCGCTGACCGCCTGGCCGATCATCAGCCAGATCGCCGAACGCTTCGACGCCGAGCGCGTGGCCTTGATGGCCGAAGCCGCGCATGTCGTCCCGCCCATCGGCGCGCAGGGGCTGAACATGTCGCTGGCCGATCTGCGCGTGCTGCTGGAACTGGCCACGCCGGAAACCCTGGGCGACCGCACGATGCTGGCGCAGTATCATCGCCGCCGCTGGCCTGAGGTACAGGCCCGCGTGGCCGGGGTGGATGTGCTGAACCGCGCATCGATGGCCGGGGCGCAGCCGCTGCGCGACCTGCGCGCGCGGGTGCTGGACCTGATGTATGCCGCAGCACCCGTGCGGCACGGGCTGATGCATCTGGGCATGGGGATGCGCTGACGCCCATTGGTCAGCCGATCAGGTCGGCCTCCTGCCGCTGGCTCTGATAATGCCGCCGCAGCCGTTGCAGGGCGATACGCAGCACGATCTTGCCCGACCGTGCCGACCAGCCCAGCCGCCGCTCGGCGGTTTCCAGCCCCTCGTGGTAGCAGCAGCAGCGCAGGGCCATGTCGGCCAGCCCGGGGCCAAGCTCGCGCAGTGCCTCGGCCAGTCGCAGCGCCGCCTGTGCGGCGCTGCCCTTTGCCCGGCCGGCGACGCTGCGATCCGACAGCGCCGCATCCAGCCGGGCAGGAAACTCCTCGGGGCCGATTTCCGGGTCCACGACCCCGGTGCGCGCGATCTCGAAATCCTCGTGCAACCGGCTGGCGGCGGCCACCAGATCGGAGGACAGGAAGGGCGCACCGTCGCGGTCGCGCCGCCGGGCCAGCACCGCCACCGGGGTTTCAGTGCCAGCGTAGCGCGGTTTGCGGGCGGCCTCCTCCTCGTCCATGGCCGCGTCTTGCGCGGGCGCCTCGGCCTGCCCCATCGCCACCAGCCGTCCCAGTTCCGCCCGGCCCGCGCCGCTCAGCGCGTAGCTGGCCACGCGACCGGGGCGGTGGCAGGTGATCCAGTCCTTGAGCGCGAAGGCCTCGGCCACGTGCCGGTCCAGCACCGCCAGCCGCGTCGCCCTGCCCGCGGTGTCCTCGCGCAGCACCACGGCCTTCTCCATATCCGGGGCAATGGCCAGCAGCGCGCCGCTGCGCGCAAGGCAGGGCAGGATGCGCGCAGCTTCACGGGTGATCATGTCGGCATCGGCAAGAGGCGCCGCACCGCTGGGGCAGACGGCTGTCATGGCTGATGTGTCCTTGTCCTGGTCGGTACGTCCGACTTTGGGGCGCTGGTCGCCCGCAGGCGATGCATCGACGGGCGCGGCGGGCGATGGCGCAACCCGCGGAGCGTGCGTTGCCGAAGTCGCGCCTGCCCCCTGGCACCGCCCGCAACGGCAGCCGCAACCCCCCGCTGCGCCAACGCGCATCGTCGAATCCAGACGGCTCAGCGCCTCGTCCACCAGCGGGTCATCGCGCCGGTTCTCGAACCGCCGCACCTTGCGCAGGATGGTGGACGCGTGGCACCCCCGCTCGCGGGCCAGCGCGCGCAGTGACTGACCTTCGCTGGTGTGTGACAGATACAGCCGCACCGCATCCGGTATCCATTCGGGCAGCTTGCGAACCTGCCGGATATTGGCGTTTTCAAGCTCCGCCACGCTTCGCTCCCGTCTTGTTGCTCGTGGGTATACAGAGGTACCGAGCATTCAACCTTCAGTTGCTTTGGTTACGGCACAGTTAACGACAGCCGCCCCGGGGTTGATCATGGCTTTCAATAATTAAACGCCATTAAGCATTGCGTTCGGTGGCGTTGGGGCCTGCGCAACACCGGCATGGTTCATGGCAGACTACTCTCTTCCAGGTTGAAGGAGAGACAGATGCACCACCCGGTTTCCGTCATTCACGCCCTGCGCCGCCCGCAGCTTCTGGTCACTGCGGCGCGGTTTGCCCTGGCTGAATACCGTCGCGAGGTGTCGCTTCGCCTGGCCCTGCGCGGTCACATTGACGGCGCGCTGCCCGGCCCGGCGGCGGCGCTGGACCTGCTGCTGGAGATCGAGGCCGGGCTGGAAGCGCTGCGCCAGCGCCGCGATGCCGCCTGGCGCCCGGCGCGGCATGTCATGGTGCTGGGCGCGGTCATGGCCGAAGCGCGGCTGGTCGATGCCGCCGCCCGTGCGGTGGCGTTGGCGCAGGTGGATACGGAACCCGGCGAAAGGCGTGTCACGGCGCGGGCGCATCCGGTCGTCACGCCGAGCGGCGCAGGCCCGGCTTGCCCGCAGATCACCCCGGTTGCAGCACCGTGAGCAAGCGGATTTTGTCCATCCCCCGGCCAGATTGCGCCCACACCAAACCGCCCCCGGGGCGTGCAGGGGTGGGTGGGTGGGCACGGCCCGGGGGCGGTTTGGTGTAGGCTCCGGACCGAACGGGTGCACGCCTACTCAGGCGCCAGGAACCCGACTCCCCGTCAGGCCGCCGCCTGCATCAACCCGCGTTCGCTCAGGATGTCGTGCGTCTCGTCCAGCGCCTTGCGCGCGCGGGACACCACCTCATCCAGATCGGCGGGGGTGATCACCAGCGGCGGGGCGATGATCATGCGGTCGGCGACATGGCGCATGACCAGGTTGTTGGCAAAACACCGCTCGCGGCAGATATACCCCACCGTCCCGGGGTCCGAGGCAAAGCGCGCCCGCGCCGCCTTGTCCGGGGTCAGCGCGATCGAGGCCATGAGCCCGCGACTCACCGCCTCGCCCACCAGCGGATGATCGGCGAGCCCCGCCCAGACCTGCGCCAGATAGGGCGCGGTATGGTCGCGCACCCGCTCGACGATTCCTTCTTCCTCGATGATACGCAGGTTTTCCAGCGCCACGGCGGCGGCTACCGGATGGCCGGAATAGGTGTATCCGTGGTTGAACTCGTCCCCGGCGATGACCTCGGCCACTTCGTCGCAGACGATGGAACCACCGATGGGTGCGTAGCCGGAACTTAGACCCTTGGCGATGGTCATGATATGCGGCTGGATTCCGTAGGACTGGCTGCCGAACCAGTGGCCCAGCCGTCCGAAGCCGGTGATCACCTCGTCAGCGATCAGCAGGATGTCGTGCTCGGCGCAGATGCGCTTGATCTCGGGCCAGTAGCTTTCCGGCGGAATGATCACCCCGCCCGCGCCCTGCACCGGCTCGGCGATGAAGGCGGCGACCTTGTCCGCGCCCAGCTCCGCGATCTTCGCCTCCAGTTGCCGCGCGCGTTCGATGCCGAACGCCTCCGGCGTCATGTCGCCGCCCTCCAGGAACCAGTTCGGCTGGTCGATATGCACGATGCCCGGGATCGGCATTCCCCCTTGCGCGTGCATCGCCGCCATCCCGCCGAGCGAGGCGCTGCCCATGCTGGAGCCGTGATAGGCGTTGCGCCGGGCGATGATGACCTGCTTTTCCGGCTGGCCCTTGCGCGCCCAGTAGTGGCGCACCATGCGGATGTTGGTGTCATTCGCCTCGGACCCGCCCGAGGCGAAGAAGACGTGGTTCAGATCCCCGGGCGCCAGCGCCGCCAGCTTCTCGGCCAGCGCGATGGCGGGAACGTGGCTGGTCTGGAAGAAGGTGTTGTAATAGGGCAATTCGCGCATCTGCCGGGCGGCCACATCGGCGAGTTCGTGGCGGCCGTAGCCGATGTTGACGCACCACAGCCCGGACATCCCGTCGATCAGTTCCACCCCGTCGCTGTCTGTCAGGCGCACGCCCTCGGCCCGCGTGATGATCCGCGCGCCCTTCTCGGCCAGTTCGCCGTTGGCGGTGAACGGGTGCATGTGATGCGCCGCGTCGCGGGCCTGCAACTCGGCGGTGGGCGGGTGGTTGGCGATGGGGGCGGCAAGGCTGGACATGGGCAAGGCTCCGCAATTGGGATCAGGCAGCGAACCGGCGCGCGGATCACTTTGGCCCGAAGCATAGGATCAAACCCGACCGCGAACAATGTAATTTGATCAAATTCTCCCCGCGCGCCCCCTTTCGCCGCCCGCAGCCCATTCCCCGGCAAGACCCTATTGCCACGGCCCCGCTTCATCTTGCTGAAAATACCCAAATGACCCGCCGCCCCAACGCGCGCGACCTCAGGACAAGGCTCCGCCGCCCGCGACCCCGAACAGCCCCGCATCAATCCCGGCGGCGATCTGGTCAACGCCCTGCTGTACATCGGCGCGCAGCGCGGCCTCCAGCGCCGCGCTGTCCCTCGCGTCCAGCGCCGCCAGCGCCAGCTTGTGGTTATCCGGCAGCACGATCCCCGACGGCCCGGTGCAGACCACCCGCAGCGACGGCCCCACCCGCAGCCAGAGCGAGCGCGCCAGCGCGTCGAGCACGGTGGACCCGGCGGCGGCGTAAAGCGTGAAGTGAAAGCGGTGGTTGGCGCGCAGATAGGCGGGCACGTCCCCGGCGGCGATGGCGGCATCCACCTGCGAATCGATCTCGCGCAACTGACTGGTCAGCGCGGGCGTTACGTTGGGCAGCGCCAGCGCGCCCAGCCGCGATTCGATGGCCGCGCGGGCAAAGCCCAGATCGGCCAGTTCGCGCCCGGAAAGCCGCGGCAGATGCACCCGGCGGTTGCCTTGAAGGGCCAGCGCGCCTTCGGCGATCAGGCGGCGCAGCGCCTCGCGCACCGGGGTCATGCCGAGGCCCAGCCGCGCCACCAGCCCCTCGATCGTCACCGCGTCCCCCGGTGCCAGTTGACCGAACAGCACCATGTCGCGCAGCCGTTCATAGGCGATCTGGTGGGCGGGCGCGCGACCGGGCATGGCGCGCGCTCAGGGGATCAGCACCGTGGCGCCGGTGGTGGCGCGGGCCTCGAGCGCGCGGTGCGCCTCGGCCACCTGATCGAGCGGCCGCCGCGCGCCGATGGTGATCTTCACCTTGCCGCTTTCCACCATATCGAACAGGTGCCGCGCCATCTCCTGACAGCGGGCATGGTCGGCGATATGGGTAAACAGAGTGGGCCGCGTGATCTGGAGCGAGCCCTTGCCCGCCAGCAGGGCCAGATCCACGGGCGGCACCGGCCCCGAGGCATTGCCGAAGCTGATCATCATGCCCACGGGCCGCAGCGAATCGAGCGAGCCTTCGAACGTATCCCTGCCCACCGAATCCATCACCGCATCGACCCCGCGCCCGTCCGTAATCTCCTTCACGCGGGCCGCGAAATCCTCGGTCCGGTAGTTGATGGCGTGGGCGGCGCCGTGGTCCAGCGCCAGCGCGCATTTTTCGTCTGTGCCAGCGGTGCCGATCAGCGTTATCCCCAGCGCCCGGGCCCATTGGCAGGCGATCAGCCCCACGCCCCCGGCGGCGGCATGGAACAGCACCGTATCGCCCGCCTTCAGCGGCACCGTGCGGTGGAACAGGTATTCGACCGTCAGCCCCTGCAGCATCATCGCGGCGCCAGTCTCGAAATCGATCCCGTCGGGCAGCGGGCAGACCTGCGCGGCGGGCATGACGCGGGCCTCGGCATAGGCGCCCGGCGGGGCGGCGGCATAGGCCACGCGGTCGCCCGGTTTCAGGTGGGTGACGCCGTCGCCCACGGCTTCAACCACGCCTGCGGCCTCCATCCCCAGGGGGTGCGGGAGCGCCAGCGGATAGAGCCCGGTGCGCTGATAGACATCGATGTAGTTCAGCCCGCAGGCGTGCTGGCGCAGACGGACCTCGCCCTTCCCCGGCGCGCCAACCTCGCGGTCCACCAGTTTCAGCACCTCCGGCCCGCCGGTTTCCTGGATGATGACGGCTCTCACGGTGCTCATGCGGGTCCTCCGTTGGTGAAGCGCTGCGCAAAGCGCGCACGCAGTTCGGCCTTTTGCACCTTGCCCATGGTGTTGCGCGGCAGCGCGGGCAGGATTTCGTAGGCCTTTGGCTGTTTGTAGCGCGCAAGCCGGTCCTGCAACAAGGCCTCCAGAGTGGCGGCGTCGGGGGCGGCCCCCTCGGACGGGACCACCACGCCCAGAACCGCCTCGCCGAAATCGGGGTGCGGGACGCCGATCACGGCGGACTCCAGCACGCCGGGGGCCTCGTCCAGCAGCAGCTCCACCTCCTTGGGGTAAACGTTGTAGCCGCCCGAGATGATCAGGTCCTTGGCCCGGCCCACGATGTGCAGGTAGCCGTCACCATCGAAGCGGCCCAGATCGCCGGTGATGAAGTAGCCGTTGGCGCGCTTCTCCTCGGCGGTCTTGTCGGGCATGTTCCAGTAACCGGCGAAGACATTCGGGCCGCGCACCTCGATCATGCCGGTTTCGCCCTGTGGCAGTTCGGTGCCGGTTTCGGGGTCAGTGACGATCACCTCCACTCCGGCCAGCGGCAGGCCCACGGTGCCCGCCCGGCGGTCCCCGTCATAGGGGTTCGAGGTGTTCATGTTGGTTTCCGTCATCCCGTAGCGTTCGAGGATGCGGTGCCCGGTGCGGGTGTGGAAGGCCTCGTGCGTCTCGGCCAGCAGCGGCGCGGAGCCGGAGGTGAAAAGCCGCATGTGCGCGACCAGCTCGCGGGTGAAGCGCGGGTCGGCCAGCAGGCGGGTGTAGAAGGTCGGCACCCCCATCATCGCCGTGGCGCGGGGCAGATCGGCGATGACTGCATCCAGATTGAAACCCGGATGCAGCAGCATCGCGCCGCCGGTCAGCAACACCGTGTTGGTGGCCACGAACAGCCCGTGGGTGTGGAACACCGGCAGCGCATGCAGCAGCACATCCCGATCCGCGAAGCGCCAGGCGCGGGCCAGCACTTCGGCGTTGGACAAGAGGTTGCCGTGCGTCAGCATCGCCCCCTTCGACCGCCCCGTGGTGCCCGAGGTGTAGAGCAGCCCGGCCAGGTCGTTCACGTCCCGCGCCACCGGGGCGGTTTCGGGGGCGGCGGTCATGGCCTCGGC